>CANQFI010000001.1 GCA_947598455.1 uncultured Bacilli bacterium
TCAGTTACTATAACCGATTCTACTCTATATCCCTCTTTATAAGTTACTTCAATTGTTTGCTTTTGGCTAGCAAAAGATTGCTCATTAGCTTTTACTTCACCTTCACCTTCAACATTAACAATTATGTTATAAGGAATTGCATAGTGTTCAGTATTTGCTGAAACACCACAATTATTCAAACTATATGTTGGTACAGCCCTTCCACTTTTACACATATTAGAAACATCACCATCAGTAACTAAAAAACCATATTTAGTTGTAGAAAGATAATCATATCCACCAACCTTATTATTAGATTCAATAGTTTGAACTACTTTACCATCAAAATCATAAATAACAATATCCCCATAATAATCATAATCTTCATAGTGTACACCAATAGCAACAATATAACCATTTACTATTTTAACATTTGTAAAATAATCATAGTTACTGTTTTCTTTTTCCCACACTATTTCACCATTACTATCTAATAAACCAATATATGCTCCATAATCGCCACTAGTGACACTCATCGTCATTATTTCATTATCTTCTTCTAATGCAACTGGTGATGGAGCTGGATAAAAATAATGCAACCAAGCATAATAGCTTTCAGTAACTTTAGAATAAGCAGTATTACCATTTACAGTATCAGCTGCTATATAATTAAAATAAGAATTTTCAAATAAATCGTCATATCCATAACGATTAAGGTAATCAAAATCTAAACCACTATATTCATCATAGAATTTTTCACAATAATAATATTCTGATCCGCAATAGTCATCATAATAATCAATATTTTCTTCAATAGTTAGTTTAGCTAAATAATAAATACTAGGAAAATATTTTTTTACAACACTTTCATCTGTTTTAATCCTTTTAATAGTTTCTAAATTTAAATCAAAACTACGAACTTCAAAATTTGCTCCTAATATATATAAACAATCATTAACAATTGATAATGTACTCATTCCATAACTAGGAGCAATATAATTGGCACGATATATAAAACTTTTATAATCATCATATTCATCAACAACATGTTCATGAGATAAATCATATTTCTCTTCAACATTAAAGTTATCATCTAATTTAATTAATTGGGGAGCTTCGTAATAATAATCATCATCGTCGTCATATGTATAAAATTCAACTAACATATAAACATTATCATCATTAGTAATTGCATCAATAATGTACATATTATTAAGTTTTTTCTCACTAATTACATTACCATCTATATCATAATATCTAACATATGTAACAACATAATTATAATCATCATATGAATTATCACTATATATCGTTAAATATCCATCACGATATTGTAAATTTCTAAATAAACTCCCACCTCCATCTAAATTAATTGAATCTTTTTCACGCCAATCTAAAATAAATGGATCATCTTTTGCACTAACCACACCTATAAACATAAAGAAAAGACTCAGTAGAAGTATTGATATTTTACTTTTTTTCATAATTAACCTCTATTCTAATAACAAGATTATATCGTTTATAGTCAAATAATGTCAACTCGTCATTGAAATATTACATTACTTTACACATAAAAAGACACTTTATTATTGTGTCTTCTCAATTATATTTAAATCTAACTTTTAAATTATAAATACTTACTTTGCATATCATTTTTGAAACAAACTCAATACCTGCACAATTTAAATATATTTCATTTATTTTATCTTTTCTAAAGGCTATAAATCCCCAATGAAAATATTTTACTAATGTTCTAAAAAATAAATTAACCAAACCAGATAAGTAAGAAATTCCTAAACGATGCAAAAAGACATTGCTCTTTTTCAATTTCTCCATTAGATCTATTACCTACTACTAGATAATAATCTTCATCTAATTTGTCTACAAACTTACCAATATCATAAAAATTATAACTCATATCAGCATCACCTATGATAATGTAATCTCCTTTAACATTCCTTATTCCATCAAGTAATTCATTATCATATCCTTTACCATACATTCAACTACTCTTCTTTATTTTTCTTAGTAATTTTAACAGAATTATCTGTGCTCCCATTATCACTTATTAATATTTATGATAAATTATTTAGTTTTTCTTTTTTTAGACAATCTTGAATCTACTTTATTACTTTTTTCAATATCTCTTCCACGTTTAGACAAGGTATCAGTACTTTTAACTTCATAATTTACTCCCTCACAAACAATTAATATGATTACTATTACTAATGGTAATAAAGCACGATAATCAAAAAATGAATGTTGGTAAGTATGAGCAAATAAAACAAGCATTCTTCCTATTCCAATCATACTAATTAATAACAAAGAATTAATTAACTTTCTTTTTTCTTTATTCAATAAAAGTATATAAATCAAAGTAATTACAACTCCTACTGAGATAAAAGCTATCAAATTAGATTTATTTAATATATTAAATGGAAATAAATTACAAAATATGTTTTTAAAAATATTACCTAATATTTCAAATAAATTATAATCATAACCTAAATCATATATTCTAATACTGGCCATATTTCCAATATTAAACACTTGATTAAAACCTAATACAATTATTGATAAAATCCATTTAATAACATATGTCATTGCATACGATACTAACCATATCAAAGTAGACTTTATAATAAATAATATATTTTCTTTAGTACCTATCTTTTTCTCTTTATTATTTAAATAAACATAAAGTAATAAAGGAATTGTTAATGCTAGTGTTTCACAAGTTAAAAAATCAAAAAAGCACGAACATAAACCACTAGCTATTAACAAATAAGTAAAATATTCTTTCTTTTTATTATAAATTTTCATTGTTACTATTGATGAAATCAACATAACAATAAAGATAAAGAAATATTCAAAACATAATGGAATAATAGCAAAATTAATAGCTATCAAACCACCAACAAAAGCTATTAATAATCCTTTTGACTTTTTAAATATTAAATATAATAAATATAAAGTTAATAAAGTAATAATAATTATATTTATTAATTTTATTTCTTTTACATTAAAAATTGTTAATAAAGGTTTAATATAAATAATAGATCCATGCCAGTACCTTGAATATTCGAAATTAGGCACCACAGTATCATCAGTAACACAACGCTCTAAACTTCCTGAATATCCCATAAAAATATTCAAAAAAAATTTCATTAAGACTTGAGCTTTAAAATAACTATAATATTTATTATTAGCATTCCATATCATATTAAGTGTCAACAAATCTATATTATCATCAATCATCAAAGATTCAATAAGATATTTATTATCTGAGTATTTTATTTTATCATTATCGATCATTAAATAATATTTTCTGTCACCATAATAATCAATAGATTCTTTAATATTATTCTCTATATATTTATTAGGTATACGAATTACTAAAGCCTGTAAAATAAATAAAGCAAAAATTAATCCTAAGAAAAAAGAGATATATTTAATGACTTTTTTCATTATTTATATCCTTTTTTTCTTTTTTCATAAACTATAACTACTAATGCACTAGATATTATTGCAACAACAAGAATAATTGATGATACAAAAGAACTTGTATTCGGATTTTCAATAACCTGTTCCACTGGCTTTTTCTCTGGTTCAGGTTCGGGTTCAGGTTCTGGCTCTGGTTCAGGTTCAGAAGTTTCAACTGGAACTTCTTTTAGTAAAACAAGATTATCAGATACCACTCTGCCAGAATAATATACTCTATGTAAGAATTCACAAAGATCACTAAATTCGTCAGCAGTTTCAGAATTATAACGACAAAGTTGATATGTTAAATTATTCTCATCATATAGATTTTCAGCTGGTATACGTTTCCACTTAGTAACTTCTTCCAACTTTGGAATTGTATATTTCTCTCCATCAACAGTAACTTTTTTACCACCATTATTTAATTCATTATAATATCCACACACTCCAGAACCAATATATGTTTCTAAAGCATTATCCTTAACAAATGACTTAACATAAGTACCAATTCTATATTTTACATTTTTTTCTAAACCACAAGAAGCAAATTCAGCTTCATATATCAATTGATCATTTTTATCAAAATATAGAAAAGAATAAATAGATCCATAATTTTCATAATAACGTGATGGCTTTAAATCTATTGAATCATTTCTATTATAAAACTTAATATCATCTTCATCTAACAATTTTTCATATTCTGTTATTTCATAAGCATTAACTTTTAAAACAAAGCCAAAAATAACAAATAATAAAACTAACAATATTTTATTCACATTTTTCATAATTCTATCTACCTCAACTTAACATTATTTTAAGAATTTAATTTTTTTATAATTTCTATAAGTTATAACTCCAAGTACTATTACTATTAAACCTAATCCTGTTATTGAAATAGCTGCTGTATTAGGATTTTCTATTACATTTTCAACTACATTCTTAAATGTAACATCTATAGTAACATTACTATCTGGCATATAGAATTTATTATTTTTAACTTCTATTTCATTACCATTTTCATCAATAACTAATATTTGCTCAACTAACCATCCAAATTTTGGTGAGACTTTGATTTCTACTTCTTCACCAACATAAGCATCTTCAACTACATCTACTTCACCTTCACCAGTTGTTAAAACACTAATATTATATGGTAACTGATATACCTCTGTAGTTGTATCCAAAGCACAATTATAACACTCTTCAGCAGTCATATATATTTCATCTAATTCATATCTGCTTTCATCAGATATTCCTCCATATAAATCATCTACCGTTACTTCATAGCAATCATCAAAGTCTGTAACATTCTTTGAAACTATAAAACCATTTTTAGTTGGAACTAAATTTGAGAATCCAACTACTTTATTGGTAATATTTTGAACTAAATTACCAGCTAAATCATAAACTAATATTTCAGTCCCATCTTCAGATAAACCAATAGCTACAACATAATCACCTATTAATTTAACATTAATAGCTAATAAATCATATTCTAAATCTTTTTCCCATAGCTTATTACCATCAGCATCAGTAAGACCAATATTACCAGCTAAGTCACAAGTTTTTTCACCATCTGATGGATAAAATGTTTCATCTAAATTATATACCCTATAATCAGCAACTATACTAGCAATATCTGGAACACAAGATAAACTAGTATAAGCTATATTCTGATCATTACTATCAAGACTAATAATTCCGTTAAACATATCATCACTTAGCTTAGAAGTATAATAAAATTGTTCAAAGTATTTTTTCACTTTAGAACTTTCAGGATTTTTTGAAGGAGCAAAAAGTAAAAAATCATTTAAATTAGTATCTATCTCAAAAGTAGAATAACCATAACTAAGGATATAAATGGTATCATCTACAACCGTCATTGTATTATATCCTAGAATCTTACCTAAAAACTGAATTCTAACTATCATTGAATATAATACATTACCATATCCGTAATAATAACCTGGATAATTTTCAAAATCACTTTCTTTAAAAACATAATCACTTGTTTCTTTAAGATTACTATTATATTTAACAATATATAAGCCAACTTCTTCATCATAATAATCAGAATCCGTAAGATTAAATGCTTGAACAGACTTTTGTAATCTTAAATCAGCTTGTAAAGCATAGATATATTCACCATCAGTAACAGCATTAATTACAATTTGATTATCTAAAACTTCTTCCTTTTCTAAATTACCATTATGATCATATTTTCTCATAACCGTTTCTGTAGTACCATCATAACTATTCATATTAACATGAAATGTTACATAACCATCACCATAAACTAAATTTGTATCAACCATACCAGCTAACCCGTATGTTATATTCTTATTGTTATCGTTCCAATCTATAACAAATGGATTTTTTCTTGCTTCAACAACACCAACAAACATAAACATCAAGACACATATAAAAATTAATATTTTACTTTTCTTCACTTTACAATACTCCTATTCTACTAATAAAATTATATCGTTTTTAAGTAAAATATTCAACTATTATTAAGACATATTTCAAGTTAAAAAAAGACACTACTTGTGTCTTGTGCTTATCTTATAGTTTCAATCTGTTTTTCATAATCATCAGCCTTAACTACATAAGAACCACTAACTACCATATCAGCTCCTGCTTCTTTAACTAATTTAGCCGTCTTATCATTAATTCCCCCATCAACACTAATTATAAAATGATAATTATTCTCTTCTCTAATATCTCTAAGCGTTTCAATTTTATACAAAATATCTTCTATAAATTCTTGACCACCCTTACCAGGATGAACACTCATAACTAATACTTGATCAACACTTTTTAATAACGGAACTATATGACTTACTTTTGTTTCTGGATTAATAGCAATACCAACTTTCATTGAAGTATGTCTTATCATATTAATAACATCAATTGGGCGACGATGTGACTCATAATGAATAGTTAAATATTCTACATTAGGTAATTTAGTAAAATCTCTAACATATTTATTTGGTGAGCAACACATTAAATGAATATCTAACTTTTTATTTACATTTTTTAATATTTTCTTTAAATCAGATATAGCATACGTTGTATTAGGTACGAATACTCCATCCATCATATCAACATGTATATAATCAGCACTTGATTCATCTATTTTTTTAATTGTCGTTTCCAAATTTTCTTTAAGTGATAAAAACGATACTGCTACTTTCATTTTTCCAACCCTTTCAAAAACAATAGATAATTATTATATCTTGATTGTAATATTCTTTTATCTTCTAATGCCTCTTTAACTTTACATCCTATTTCTTTATTATGCATACAATCTCTAAATTTACATTCATAATTACTAAATTCAATAAAACTATCTCTTAAATCTTCTTTACTCATACCTTTTAAATCAATAACAGAAAAACCAGGAGTATCAACAATATAACCATCAGCTATGCTATAAAGTTCAACATGTCTTGTCGTATGTTTACCTCTTCCTAAAGCTTTACTTATTTCATCAGTTTTTATATTTAAACTATCATCCATACGATTAAGTAAACTACTTTTACCAGCTCCTGTTTGTCCCGCTAAAACAACAATTTTATTCTTTATAATCTTTTTTATACCAACTGTATCATTATTATAAACTACTCTAATTCCAATCATTTCATAATATAGACGTAACTTTTCAATTTGCTCTTTTTCAACTTCGTTTAATAAATCTAACTTTGTAAAGCAAATCACTGGTTCAATATCATTAAATGTTATTACACTAATTAATTTATCTAGTAAATTTAAGTCTAAATTCGGTGCCTTAGTACTAGTAACTATAAAAGCCAAATCCACATTTGCCACAACTGGTCTAGTTAACTCGTTTTTTCGTGGTAAAACGTCGATAATTAAATTATTATCAGGATCAATTATTACATTATCACCGACCATTGGTGATATATTATCTTTTCTAAATTTACCTCTTGCACTACATCCATATAACATATCACCAACTTTAACGGTATATAAATTTCTGATAATTCTAATTATTTGACCTTCCATCACGTCACCTATTCACAATATTCATCTAAAGGATTACATTCTACTTCAACAGGTGCTACTGCTACTTCAATAGTTAATGTAGTATCTTTAGCTACTGTATACCCTTTAGCTCTACTTTGTTTAATAATTGTCCCTTCATCATAACTCGAATCTTCTACTTCATTAATATTTAATTTAACTCCATATTTATCACAGAACTTTTGAACATCATCTACAGTATAAGTACCATCCGTAAAATCAGGATATTGTGTAACTATATCAGGTACATATAAAGTAATACTACTCTTAGACCCTAATTTTGTTCCAGCTTCTACGTCTTGTCCAATTATTGTATCTTCTTCATATTTATCAGGATCACTTACTTCTTCTTTCTTTATATAAACCATAATTCCATAAGCTTCAAGTTCACCTTTTACTTCACGATAATTACGTCCTGTATAATCCTCAATTTCATGCTTAGAATCTCCTGTTGAAACATAGATTGTTACAACAGTTCCATTAGTTCTCTTTGAACCTGATGCTGGATTAGTTTTAACAACTAAACCTGCTTCAATACTATCATCACTTACTTCAACTTGTTCATCTGCAACTTCAAAACCTGCATCTTGTAAATCAGTTATAACTTCACTAACAGTTTTACCAGCAACTTCAGGAACAATAATAACTTTTGGATTAAGCATTCCTTTAACAAAGAACATCAATACCGTAACTACTAAAATTAAACATACAAAAATAGATGTTAAAAATATTAATAACTTATTTTCTTTTTTAATATCTTCATCAGTTACTTGTTTTACAGAAACCTCATCTTTATCTACTTTATTTTCACTTTCCTCAACTGTTATTGCTTGTTCTACTTGTTTAGTAAACTTTTTATTATCACCATCCAATTCTGGATATTGATATTCATACCTTGGTTCATTTAATCTTGACTCATCTAAACAAGTAGATAAATCTTCATACATTTCTCTTGCATCATTATATCTATTTTTCGGATTTTTAGCTGCACTCTTCAAAATAATATTTTCTACACTTTGTGGAATATCTGGTAATATTTCTCTAATACTTGGAAGCGGTTCTTTTAAATGCTTTAAAGCTATTTCTACTGCATTATCACCACGATATGGTAATGTTCCTGTTAAAAGTTCATACATCAAAATACCCATTGAATAAATATCACTTTTTAAGGTACTTCCCTTACCACTAGCTTGTTCTGGTGGTAAATAATGAACTGACCCCATAACTGAATTAGTTTGCGTAAGTTGTGTAGCATTCATCGCCATTGCAATTCCAAAATCAGTTATTTTAACTAAACCATTTTCTAATATCATAATATTTTGTGGTTTAATATCACGATGAATTATATATGAATCATGCGCAACAGATAACCCATCAGCAATTTGACTCATAATATCAACAACTTCCGAAATCGTTAACTTACCACGTTTTTTAAGCAAATCTTTTAAATTCTTACCTTCAATATATTCCATGACAATAAAATATTGTCCATTATCATCCCCAACATCATAAACTTCTACTATATTAGGATGACTTAAACTACTAGCATTTAACGCTTCTCTTTGAAATCTTCTAACAAACTTTTCATCATTAGACAAATCTCCACGAAGAACTTTAACAGCAACATCTCTATCTAAAATTGTATCATAAGCTAAATAAACATTAGCCATTCCACCTTCACCAATAGATTTAATTATCTGATAGCGATCATTAATCTTCTGACCTTTCATTATCATTCTTCATCACCGCTTTCCAGACTTAAATAAGCTACTGAAATATTATCAGTTCCTCCTCGAGCATTACTTTTTCTAATTAATTTAACAACTTGTTCTTCTATTTCTAAATCATCATCATCTAAAACTTTTTCAATTTGTTCTTTAGTAAGCATTGAAGTTAAACCATCACTACATAATAGAATACCATCGACATTTCTATCAACATCAAAGACATCTAATTCTGCTTTATCACTACTACCTAAAGCTCTCATTAAAACATTTCTTTTAGGATGATATTTAGCTTCCTCTTCTGTTAAATCCCCAGCTGACACAAGTAGATTAACTAACGTATGATCTTTTGTAACTTTAGTTAATTTACCATTCTTTAAAACAAATCCTGAAGAATCACCAATATTACCAAATATCAAATATGTACTTGTAAGTAAAGCCATAACTGTAGTTGTCCCCATCCCTAAACTATCAGGATGTTCCTTTGTATGATCAATAATTTCTTTATTAATTTGGCTAATATGATCCTTCATCCAATTAATAGCATCTATTTTACTACCTAAAGAATCTACTTCCGAAAAACTCTTACCTAAATGAGTTAAAACCATTGAACTAGCTACTTCTCCAGCCCTATGTCCACCCATTCCATCAGCCACAATTAACAAATACTCATTATTAGCATTTTTAAGTATTGTAACTGAATCTTCATTATGATCTCTTACTTTTCCTGAATCTGTTAAATAAAATGATTTCATGATTCCACCTCTTTACTTCTAAGTTGTCCACAAGCAGCATCTATTTTGCTACCAAATTCTTTTCTAATTGTAACATTTATTCCTTTTTTCTTTAAAATATCATAAAATTTCATTATTTGATCTTTACTTGATCTTTTAAACTCAATATGATTAGTTTCATTATAAGGAATTAAATTAACATATACATTCATTCCTTTAAGTAAATTAGCTAACTGAACTGCACATTCATCTTTATCATTTACTCCATCAAGCATAACATATTCTATTGTAACTCGTCTATTAGTTTTTAAAATATATTCATTTATAGTATCAATTAATTCATGCAGTTTATACGATTTGTTAATGGGCATTAACTTACTTCTAAGTTCATCATTTGGTGCATGTAAAGATAATGCCAAATTAATCTGTAAAGTTTCATTCTGTAGTTCTTTAATCTTTGGAATAATTCCACAAGTTGATAAGGTAATATGTCTTGCTCCTATTGCAATCCCCTTTGGATCATTAATTATTTTAATAAAATCCAAAACATTATCATAATTATCTAAAGGTTCACCAATTCCCATAATAACAACACTCGAAATACGTTTTTTTATATTTTTTTCAATAAGTAATATCTGTTCTACCATTTCATAAGCCCCTAAATTACGCACCTTTTTAAGTCTTCCAGACTCACAAAAAGCACAACCCATATTACATCCAACTTCACTACTTACACATACTGATAAACCATAATCATGTTGCATTAATACTGCTTCAACAAAATTACCATCAAATAATTTAAACAAATACTTTTTAACTAATTTATCTTCTTGTTTCTTAACAATATTAATCATATCAAAAGAGAAATCTTTATTTAATCTTTCTTGTAACTCTTTTTTGATATTGGTCATTTTATAAAATGAATCTACTCTATGAGCATAAAGCCATTCAAAGACTTGCAAAGCTTTAAATTTCTTCTCTCCTATATCTATAAAATATTGTTCTAAGTCGTTTCTTTTTATTCCATATATATTCATTCTATAAACACCTATTATAATTATATCATAAAAGACAACTTTTAAAACACTAAAAAACCAACTTTAAAACGTTGGTTTACTATCAAAATAATCTTCTAAAACAAATTTATTCTTTTTATGTATAATACCTATTCCATTAAATGAATTTAATACACCAAATATTGTAATAACTACAACTATTACATATTTAAATATCTCTACCGTTTCCTTATTAACTGCTTCTAAATAAACACCATTTTGAATAATAATCTTTATTTCATCTACCAAATAAAAGAAAAAAACAGCAATTAACAAATATAAACAAATATTTACAAAAACTACAAATATATCATAAATATAAATGTTTATCTTTCTTAAATATTTTTTTCTAAATCTTCCTCTAATAGCATTATTTATTACCAACTTAACAATAAAACAAACGATTATTAAAGAAGAAGACAATAAAACAAAACTTCTTCTAACTGCATTATTATAATCTTCTAAAGTATACTGATCTAATTTTGTAAATAATGTAAACCTAAAGTTAGATACATTAGTACCTATAAATAATAAAATAATTAATATTAATAAAATAACTCCAATTTCTACAACTGTTTTTATACATATATCTGTTATCTTTATTTCACTTTTAATAGTATTACCATTCATTCCTACACTATCATAATCATTATATAAATTATTAGATACATTTATATAATTCTGATTTGTTGGTTCTTTATTGATTACTTTATCAACTTTTGAGACATTTAAAAAACCCATCTAACCAACTCCTATTGTCCTATAAATTATATCATATTTATAAATAATTTTATAGTTATAATTAATCTTCTAAATGTACCTTTAACTTTTTAATAACTTTCTTTTCTATTCTCGAAATATAAGACTGGCTAATTCCTAGTATTTCAGCTACTTCTTTTTGTGTATATTCTGTACTATTATAAAGACCATACCTCATAATCATAATTTTTTTATCTCTCTCATTTAACTTTTCTAAATAATTTTTCAGTAACTCTATATCCACTTTTTTCTCATACTCTTTATATGTTACATCTTCTGGAGTTCCCACAATATCTTCAAGATGTAACTCATTTCCTTCTGCATCATAAGTAAGTGCTTCTTCAAAGCTAATATCATTTACTCTTTTTTTATTCTTTCTTAAATACATTAATATTTCATTTGATATACATCTTGATGCATAAGTGGCAAGTCTTATATTCTTATCTATCTTGTAGGTATTTATTCCCTTAATTAAACCTATTGAACCAATACTTACCAAATCTTCTAAAGTATCTAAAGAACTTTCATATTTCTTAGCAATAAATACTACTAATCTTAAATTATGTTCAATTAATTTATTTCTCGCCTCTATATCACCTTGTTGGGCTTTTATAAGATATGCTATCTCTTCATCTTGTTTTAAAGGAGGCGGTAAAATATCACTGCTACCAACAAAGAAAAATTGATTATACTTATCTTTAAAAAAACTAATTATCTTTTTAATTAATTCAATCATTTTAATCCCTCCATAACATTACTATTTATAATACAATCAATTCCATCTATAAAAAAATTCTTTTCACTTATTCCCACTAAAAACTTATCATATATTTGACCATCTATTTCCAGTTTTAAAGCTTTAAAACAAGTTAACAATCCATGATTATTTAAAGAATTATAAGGTACATAAATAGGACTCCGTATCTTAATATCTTTAACTTTATTTTTATTAATTAAAATAATACTTCTATTACTGTATGGATCTTTAAGTTTATTACCCGTATCTAAAAAAGCATTAACTAAAACAAAATGACTATCATCAAAATATATTTTACACTTATAATAATTACTATAATGATTCTTTAAATCTTTAAATGATAACATATATTTAAAAAAACATAACAAAGCTAATAAAACTACTATAATATAACTTATCTTTAAGCCATCATTATTAAATAATAATCCCTTATTAGTATAACTAAATTGACTATTTAAAAAATAAATACCTCCACCTAATAACATACTAACTAAATAAAAATAAATAATATTCTTTTTTAAATAATTAAAGTCTTTATAACCAAAAGTGACTAATAGCATAATAATTGATACTACAAACTTATAAATTAATAACCAAATCATCTTCAATCTAAAAAAAAGTACAAATAAAGTAACACTCCCTATAAAAGAACCACCAAGTATTCTTAGTATTTTAGTATTTCTTCTTAAAATATAATTAACACTTAAAAGTAATATTAAATCAAATATATAATTAATAATTATAACTACATCCAAATATACTTTCATAATATCACCATTGCTAAGATAACATGAATAAATTGTGAAAAAAGTCAAAAAAAAACGATTTTAAATCGTTTTTACGTACTTGTTCCCTGTACACCATCATCTATTTCTGAAACAATTAACATCTCTTCTAATTTAGAATATATTTCTTCATTAGTTAAATTACCATAATTTAAAATTAACATTTCTACTGTACTATTATTAAAGAAAGCCCTATAAACTATAGTAAACGGTTTTTCATTATAAGTAGATGTAAGAATTAACCAATTAACACTGCCAATTTGTCTTTCTCCATAATCACTAATAACATATCCTCTATCTTCCCACTGTTGTTTAACTTCATCCATTCTTTCAATATATTTTTCATAAGGATTAACATGATAAATTGATAAAACAAATTCTACCTTTTCCGTTCTATTTTCAAAAATTAATGACTCTTCTTCTTCAGAAACAGTATAACCATCAAGTACTTTAAATTTATAACCTTCAAACTTTTTATAAGTATCATTTTGACTAGGAGTTACTGGTTTCTCAGGAATATTAGGTTCTTCTGGATCACTAGGTTCCTCTACTTCTTCTTCATCATCACCACCAAGAATAACTTCATTACCTGAATTAACTGTCTTAGGTTCAGGGCTTAAAACTTTTACTAATAGTACACTACAACCAATTAATAAAATTAAAGCAATTACCGCTGCTATAGCATACTTAACTTTTTCTGAACTACCACTACTTTTATTATCATTTGAACCATCCCCAAAAAAAGTTGATTGTTCGTTATTTTGTGTAGGAAAAAAGTTATCAGAATTATTAATACTATTTTTATTATTATTTAATTCATTAATTCTATCTTCAGCACTACTAAAAGGATCATTTACATAATCATGATAATCAACTATAACACCACACACATGGCAAACAGTATCTCCAGGCCTTATTTCAGAACCACATATCTTACACTTCATTTCCCTACACTCCTTTCTAATAGTCTAATGTTCTACTATAAAAAGTATATCACATCTAAATATTATTTTTACTAAAAAAAAATTAACTTAACATCTTTATTACTTATTTTAACCCAAAAAAAAGACGATTAATTAATAATCATCTCTATTTCTTAAAAATGGTGGAATATCAACATTATCAAATTCATCTTCATCTCTCATATATGAAGTATTTTGTGGTAAGTCATTATCTAAACCACCACCAATTTGTTCTCTTGCATCATCAAAGCCAGTTGCAATAACTGTTACAATAACTTCATCATTTAAATTTTCGTTAATTACAGCACCAAAAATTGTATTAATATCTGTATTAGCAGCATTTCTTACTACTTCAGCGGCATCTTCAGCTTCAAATAAAGTAAGTGAATTACCACCAGTTATATTAATAATAGCATCAGTTGCTCCATCAATTGTAGTTTCAAGAAGTGGAGATGCAACCGCTTGTTTAGCAGCTTCGATAGCTCTATCTTCTCCAACACCAATACCTATACCAATAATGGCATTACCTCTATTTTGCATTACTGCTTTAACATCTGCAAAGTCTAGATTTACTAAACCAGATACAGCAATTAAATCTGAAATAGATTGAACACCTCTTCTTAAAACATTATCAACTTCTTTAAACGCTTCTAAAATAGGAGTAGTTCTATCTATCATATCTCTTAAACGATCATTAGGTATAACAATAATAGTATCAACATGTTTTTTTAGTTCTTCAAGACCAACTTCAGCTTGTTCCATCCTTTTACGGCCTTCAAATTTAAAAGGCTTTGTAACAATTGCAACAGTTAATGCACCTTGTTCTTGAGCAATCTCTGCAATTATAGGAGCAGCACCAGTACCAGTACCTCCACCTAAACCACAAGTAACAAATATCATATCAGCACCAACTAAAGCTTCTTCTATTTCCTTCTTGCTTTCCATAGCCGCTTCACGACCAATTTCTGGATTAGCACCGGCACCTAAACCTTCAGTTATACTTTTACCTATTTGCAATTTTGTTTCTGCATTACTGACATTTAAGACTTGTAAATCTGTATTAGCAACAATAAACTCTACACCGCCAACACCAGATTCAATCATACGATTAACAGCATTACATCCGCCACCGCCGACACCAATAACTTTAATCTTTGCTATCTGATCTCTTTCTAATTCTTGCATCTTAATCCTCCTCATTAACCATTAAATATGTATCCGAACAACTTACCCATAATACTATTATTTTCTTCTGCTAAAATAGTACCACTAAATTCTTGCTGTTCTTCTATTGAAAACATCGAATAATCTTTATCTTTCAATTTAGCACTATAAGAATAATACTTAAGTAACCCCAAACAAGAGCTATACTTATTATTACGAACTCCAATTTCCATAATCTTACCAATTGACACATTGTTACCATAAACATCCTGCAAAGTAAGATTAAAATCTTTGAACTCCGTCAATCCTCCTGTAAATATTATATAACTTATTTCTTTTTTTGTTAAGCTATTTATTTCTTTCTTCGTTATATTTAATATTTCTAAAAGCCTACTCATAACAACTTCACTTATTTCAAATTGATTAATAGTAATTATTTTAGAGGACTTATCTTCTACATCAATAGTATCACTAGATTGAGCCATATTTTTATGCGCTAACGCAAAATCTTCCTTTATTCTTTTAGCTACATCTAAATACACCTTATATATAAAAGAGATATCATTATCAATATTCTTACCACCTAAATTTAATACTTTCGAATTAGTCAAAACTCCCTTATTAAATACAGCCATTGTTGTAGTATCCTCACCTAAATTAATAACTACACCAACTTCTTTATCATATTCCTTTGTTTTATATTCATAATAATCTCCTATTGAAGATAAAGTAATATCCACAACATCTATACCTAATTTTTCTAAACAAGCTAAAATCGGATAAATATTCTTCTTAGGAGCTGATACCATTACACCTCTTACTGACAAAGTTTTAGAAGTAAGACCTTTAGGATCTTTAACTATTCTATTATCATCTAAGGCAAAACTAGTTGGTATCATAGATATATATTCTAAATCACTATCTTCAACTGATTTAACCGCTTTTTGAATTACTCTAATCACATCTTTACCATCTACTAAAAAACCTTCATTATTAATATTTATATTCCCCATAACCACAGAATAAGAAGCATCGATAGCTGGTACCGATACAATCGTCTGACGAATTGGTAATCCTATAACTTCCTCACATTTTTGTATAACATTTTTTAATGGTATTAACAAAGCATTAGGTTCTACTACAATTCCATCTTTAACACCATTTGATTCTGCTTCAGCAACAGCTAGTATATTTAACTTTTTCTTAACTATTTCCCCAACAACAAGCTTAATAGTATCTGAGCCAACATCTAAACAAGCCATTATCTTACGCATCTTCATCACTCCATATTATACTAAAGTTAATTATACCCTAATATTTTAGAGTTTTCAACAAAATGAAGAAATATTATCAGACATTAAGCCAAAAAAAAGTAATCAATAATGATTACTTAATAGCTTCTAGTAATTCAGCCTTTTTCATTGAAGTATAATTTTCAATTCCTTTATCTTTAGCTACTTCCTTTAATTCAGAAATAGTCATTTTAGAATAATCCTTATCTTCAACTTTTTCTTCTACCTTTTTAGTTTCTTTTACTTCTTTTTTAGGAGCAACTGTTTTTCCTTCTAAAGCATCTTTAGAAATTTTAACTAAATCAGTAAATGCCTTAGGATCATCAATAGCAATAGTACTTAACATTTTTCTATTAACTTCAACACCTGCTTTATTTAAACCATTAATAAATTTAGAATAACTGATATCATTTTCACGACAAGCAGCATTAATTCTTTGAATCCATAACTTTCTAAAGTTTCTCTTATTTTGTTTTCTATCCCTAAATGCATAAACACCACTATGGAATGTTTGTTCTTGAGCAGTTTTAAATAATCTATGTTTAGAACCAAAATAACCTTTAGCTGCTTTTAATACTTTTCTTCTTCTATTTTTGGCTACACTTCCACCTTTAACTCTTGTCATTTTGAACTTCTCCTCTCTCTACTAGATAAAGTCTTTTAGACGTCTAGTATCTCCTTTACTTAATACACCTTTTATTCTTCTTTGTCTAACAGCTTTAGCTGAATCTTTTCCAGTAATATGATTACCATTAGATTTTTTATAAACCAATTCTCCATTTTTTTTAGCTTTTAATACTTTACTAGATGCTTTATGTGTCTTTTGTTTACATTTTCCCATAATTTACTTCCTCTTTCTAAAATATTATTTTTTTGGTGCTAAAAGCATAATCATTGTACGACCTTCCAATTTAGGTTGAGATTCAATAATAGATACGTCACTTAATTCCTCAGCAAATCTCATCATAACATCTTTTCCTAATTCTGGACGATCAATTCTACGACCTTTAAATCTAATCGTAACTTTTATCTTATGACCTTTAACTAAATAATCATAAGCATTTCTCTTACGAGTATTAAAGTCATGAATATCAATATTAGGACTTAATTGATATTCCTTCACATCTTTATTACTTTCTCTTTGTTTCTTTTGTGATTCTTTAAGTTTCTTTTGCTTTTCATAACGATATTTATTATAATCCATAATCTTTCCAACCGCTGGCACAGAATTACCACTCATTAAGACTAAATCTAAACCAGCATAATTGGCTAAAGTTAAAGCGTCATCTAACTTTTTAACACCCATTTGTTCTCCATTAGGACCAATTACCATTAATTCTGCAACCTTAATTTGATTATTGATTAACATATCATTCTTATCTTTTGCCAAAAATTAGCACCTCCACACAATTAAAAAGGGCGAACACCTAGTATCCACCCATTAAAAACAAAATAAAAATAATTTTTATTTAGCCCTTTACCTATCATAACTCACTACAATCAGGTGGATGTGGATACATCGCTTTCTTTTCAATAACAAGTTAGATTATAAACTAATTACTTGAACTTGTCAACAATTTTATATAATATGATATTTATTTACATCAAAAATTATGCTACTTTAAAGTAAGTTTTTGATAATAAATCTCTGTTGTTGCTACTAATTTATCTTCTAAATCTAATGGTTTAAAGACCATATATTTAAAATTAGTTTCCTCATCAAAATATACTTTTAAATGCCATGCTCCATTATTATATCGATCAAAAAACAATGAAGGTACAGTACAAATAGAATTAAAAGAATCCAAACCACTTCGATGAAAATGACCAATCACATCCAAATACGAATCTCTTCTTCTACGTCCCATATTAGTATAATAATCACCTAGTGATTGAGCTAAAGACTCATTATCAAACTTATCATCTAAAACAGGATCTCCAAATTTTGTAGACGGATGATGTAACATAAAACTATGTAATAAATTTTTTTGTCCATTAAAAGTAATTGTTACATGATCATAACCTAAAGAAACAAAATCTTCTCTAGCATCTGTTAACATTTTAATTGAATCAAAACCATAAGTTAAAGCATCCTTATCATGATTACCACCTAATATAGCATGATAAATTCCATCACTTACTGGTAATTTACTAATAGCCTTTTCAACAATTTTTTTACTACTCGTTAACCCCTGTAGAATATCAGTTTTATAAGGATATTTAAAGCAAAAGAAATCACCCAAATTTAATATTAATTTCACACTATTAGCTGCACAATAATCTAATACTTTATTATACTCATTTATAACTTGTTCATCAAATTTGGAAAAATGCAAATCTGAAATTAATAAAATATCATAACTTTTACAACCTAAAGGAACATCTATATCAAAAGTTTCATTACTTACAACATTAGGTGGAACAATAATATATTTTGGTGAAGAAGATAAAGAGGAAACTCCAATATTTATTTCATTTCTAATTTCATTAAGATAAGAAAATATTAGCTCCCTACTTACATCATAATCTTGTGAAGAAAGTTCAGCCACGAGTTCATCTAAAATAACTCCTCCTGAAGCTAATTTATTTAAAATAATATCCTTAATTTTCTCCTTAATATTTTCTTCTTCGACTAACCTAATTTCTTGTAAAGATTCTCTTCTTTCTTTATCAGCATAACTTTTTAAAAGTTCTTCTTTAGCTAATAAAATACTTTCTAACTCATTTATTCGTTTAATTAAAACATCTATTTCCTTTTCTAATTGTTCTTTTAATAAACTAAAACTAACCTGATTACTACTAAATTCTCTATTAGTTTCTTCCAACTCTTCCACTTGTTTATTTAAAACAATAACTGAATAATTTAATTTTTTAATCTTTTCTCTTAATTCTTCAATTTCACGACTACTTTTTTCATTTTCTTTTTTTAAAGACACTACTTCTTCTGTTTTCTTTGTCAATTTACTTTCACTATCTTTAAGCTTTTTATTTAAGGCATTATAAATTTTTACCTGCTCATCTAAATCTTTTGCTAATTGCTTAATTTGCTCTTGTAAACTATTTATTTCCTTAATATATGATAAAGTTTGTTCTTCATCTTTTACCGGATAATTACCTTCCAAATATCTATCTAAAAAAAATATCAAATCATTTAAATCATTTGACTTTTCAATTCTTTTATCATTTAAACAATTATTATAAGTTTCAACAACTAATCTAATCTCTCCTAACAAAATATCATCCAAAATAACTCCAGATTTTTTAGACAATACAAAAAAATATTTTATACAATACACATATTTACTTAAAGTTTTTATTGTTCTTTTATCATTATTTAAACTATCAATAACATATTTAGTAAAAAATTCCAGTAATTCAGGATAACTAACTTTTTTCTTACTCTTTAAAGCTTTACATAAAGTACTATAATATACACCACCAACTGGTGTTTCCTTAACATACTTATTAATTCTCATTTTATCAAGAGATGATAAAGCCATTTCAATCCCCCCATTTCATAGAAAATAGTTTATTAATTATAAAGATATTTGTCAATAAAAAAGGTTAGTTTATATTTAAAACTAATCTTTTTTATTAGTCGAATATACAATAAGTTCATGTTGTGCTCTCGTACATGCTACATACAATAAATTCTTCTCATTTTTTAAATATTTACTTTCTATATCACTATAGACAATAACACTATCAAACTCTAAACCTTTAGCCAAATAAGCTGGTAAAACAACTAACTCTTTATTAAATTCCTCTGTTTGACTAGTAAGTAATGATATTGGTAATTTATCTTGTAAATTTTCATAAACTCTTAACGCTGTCTTATAATCTCTTGTAATAACTGCTACTGACTTATATTTATCTTTTAAATAATTAATATCACTTTCTAAAGTATCAGCACTAGTTCGATGAATTAATGGTACTTTTTCTGTCTTTCTTATAGCACAAACATGATTAAGTCCCAATATTTTATTTGTAAATTCAATAATTTCTGGACTAGAACGATATGTTTTAGTCAAACTTATACATTTACTTTGTGAAAATAATTCAGCAATAATATCCAAAGTCTCATATTTATAATACGGATTAATTGTTTGATTAACATCTCCTAATATTGTAAAATTACTATTTCTAAAAATCTTACTAATAATTAAATACTGTAAATAACTATAATCTTGTGCTTCATCTATTACAACCTGTCTTATATTATTTTCATAAGGAAAACCCTCTAATAATCCTTTAATATAAACTAAAAGTAAAGCATCTTCATAACCAATTATTTTACTTTTATTAAATTTTTTTATCTCTTCATCATTCATTCTTATCTTACAATAATCACTAGCAAAGAAACCTAAATAAATATCTTTATAATCTTTAATAAAACTACTATTTTCCATTATTAACTTTTTATAAGTAGGTTTCTTTTTAGTACTTCCCTTATAATTAGCTTCACTAAGTTTTTCAGCTATTAAATCCACCCTCTCAAAAAAAGGTAAAGTATTATATCTATTGTGTAATAGATCATTTAATTCATCTTTATAAACAGTATATATTTTATTTTCTGTAAAATCTCTAAGTACTCTTGCTTTTCTTATATAATCTTCAATATATAAATTAATATCATTAATAATTTTATCACTCTGTTTATACTTAATTAATTCTATATCATTAACTTTCTCAGAATAGTATTTACCAATAAAATCCATAAAAGATTCTACCTCTTGAAATTCTGTTATAGTATGACTTAAATATTCGTTAAATGTGGTTTGCAAAGTATTATCTTCACCCAACTCTGGTAACACATTAGAAATATATTCTGTAAATATTTGATTAGGTGAAAATATTAATACATTATTACTAGTTAAGTTTTTTATTTTGTATAAAAGAAAAGCAATTCTATGTAAAGCAACACTTGTCTTACCACTACCAGCAATTCCCGATACTATTAAAGTTTTATCTCTTACATTACGTATTACATTATTTTGTTCTTGTTGAATAGTATTCACAATATTTTTCATTTTTTCATTACTATCACTGGCCAATACTTCTTGTAACAATTCATCATCAATATTCATCGAATTATCAAAAGCACTTAATAGCTTTCTATTCTGAATTTTATATTGTCTTTTACGAAGTAAATTACCAGATACAGGACCAGCTGGTGCCGCATAAACAGCTTTACCTACTTCAAAATCATAGAATAAACTACATATTGGACTACGCCAATCATAAATAATATTTCCATAATCCTCATCTTTTAAATAAGTAAGCCCCAAATAAACACTAAATTTCTCTTTATCTTCATCTTCAAAAACAATTGAAGCAAAATAAGGATTATCTTTTATACGATATAATTTTTTAAAATAATCTTGTTTCATCATAATTTTATTTGCTTCAAATTCTGATTCAGCATTAGCTTGATTTAACTCTTGAGCATCCATAGCTCGCATATTATCCCAAGTATATTTTCGAAATTCTTTATACTTATCTTCATTTTCAAAAATATCTTCGCTCATCTGAGAAAGCTTATCATCCAGTAGTTTTAAAACTTCAACAAGTCTTCTTTCTTCTAATTTAAAATCTCTGCCAGTTATTGCCATTGTACCACCCTTCCATTTCTACAAAACAAAACTCCACTATATATTTTTTTTGGTAGAAAATCCCTATAGTGGTATAATTTTTCTAAAAAATTATCAAAGTAAAAAACCAATATAAGTATACAATTTTTTTTAAACAAATTCAATAATCAAAAGAAAAAAATCTACAAAAGTAGATTTTTTATTTAGAAGTAATATGTTCTAATTTATCTAAGAAATCTAAAGATTCATCATTTCTAAATCCAACGTGACATATTTCATCAATTTGACTAATATCAAATAATGCAACACCACTAGATTCCAAAATTCCTTCCGGATAAGGACAACCTCTATAATCAAAAATCTTATCCTTTCTTTCCTCAGCGATTGCACAATATCCATTAATCATTATTTTATGAGTACCACCTTTTAATAAAACAACACTTCCAATTGGTAAATACTTTTCTTTAGGTATATCAACTTTATTTTCATCATTTTCATTGACAACCATTGAAGCATTAGCTTTAAGGCCATTTTTCATATACTCAACAAATTCATTATTTTTTAAACCATCATAGTAAACTGTCTCAATTTGATCATGATTAAACAAACAATAGATATTTTCCATAAAGCCTTCAGGGAAAACACAACCATTATAATCAAAAACCTTGCTATCCCCCTTACTTTTAGATGAATAACCACAAATCATTACTTTTTTAGTACCACCCTCAAGCAAAACTACAGTGCCTATTGGTAAGAGTCCTTTTTTCACATATATCACCAACCATCTATTTTATTATTTAATTACCAAATCCAATACCAGTTTCAGAAACAACAACATCAGATGAAGTATTTCCAGAATTTACATCAGTTGGCATTTCCGAAATATTGTTAGTAGTACCCATATCAACTACTGAATTATCTCCGGTACCAACTCCTAAGTTATTTTCCCCGGCTACAACATTTTCTCCTTGTGTAGAATTTCCTCCAGGAATTGCTACTAAACCATCACCTGATGTAGAATCGCCACCAGGAACAGAAATTAAATTTTCATTTCCAGATTCTTCTGTTTCTGAATATTGAGAAAGATCACTCTCTTCTTTTAACTTCTTATAATATTCATCTTTAGCAGTTGTAAACTTAGTAACTGAATCAGTATATGAAGTTTTAGCTTCCTCAAGTTTAGTCATTTGTTCAGGAACTTTATTTGCACTTTCATTATAAGCCTTAACAGCATCATTATATTCAGTAACAGCTTCACTAGACCACTTACTAGTATCCTCACCAAATTCTTTATCATATTTTTCTTTAATTTCTTGAATTTTAGCTTTATTATCAGAAACTTCTTTTAACATTGTATTAGTTTCATCAACAACTGATTGATAATTCTCTTTAGCTGTATCACAATCAGTCTTAAGCTGACGAATATTTTCATCAGTACTTGATAATGTTAATAAATCACTTGGTCCATCTGAAGATAAATCATCAAAATTAGGACGATCAGCCCAATGCGATTCAAAATTTTCTACACCATCAGCAGCAGCTAATGCAACAGCACTTTCAGCAAGAATTGATCTTTCATCACCTTCAAGCAAAGCTTTATAACATTTAAATCTATCATCTAAAATAGCTTCAATTTCTGCATCATTAAATCCATATTTTTTAAGTCTTGTTTCTAATGAAGTTAAATCACCAGTTTCATAAGCTTTCTGGAATTCAGCAATTAATTCATTTCGATGATCAATAATTTCATCTATACTAGTTCCAAATTCATAATTATCCCTAGCTAATTGATCATAATCAACTTCACCAAAATCAGCAGTTACTTCTTCAGGAATTTCCACTTCTAATTCAACAATTTTCTCTAATTTATTTTCTTCCTTATCTTTATCTTTGTCTTTATCCTTATCTTTATCTTTGTCTTTATCATCACTTGATGGAGTCGTAGGAATAGCACCACCGCCACCAGCAGAACCACCGCCAGAAGAACCTCCACCAGTATATCCTCCTCCAGAGTAACCGCCACCAGCAGAACCACCAGTACCTCCTGACGAACCACCACTTGGAGTACTATCAGTACCTGGAGTTTGTGAACCACCAGTACCTATAGGTCCTAATAATGAAGCTCCTAACAAGCCACCGTATAAAGCCAACTCTCCACCAATTTCTTTATTATTATCTAATACTGACTTTAACGTATCTAAATTCAATTTAGTAGCTGCAGTAGCTGCATCATATGCAGCATCAGAATCAGCGACATGAATTGGTAAAACACCTGATATAAATGAAGATGAATATAAACCGCTTTCAATAGTATCAGTCATAAAGGCATTAGTATTACTAACAAGTTCTTTATAATCTATTGTAGCTCCATTAGTTTCTAAATATGCAGCTTCTATTTCAGCACTCATAAAAGTATTAGAATATGTAAAGAATGCATTCATAGCAGAGCTTATATCTAATTCTATTTCTTTTCCGTCAACAGTAACAGTTGTATTAATTCCTAAAAGAACACCATCTGCAGACAAATTAAGTGAAATATTGCTACCACCATCAGCCACAATCTCATCTACAGTAGTTTGTAAATTAGCATACTCAGATTGGAATTCTGCAATTTTAAACAAAACTAATTGTAAAGCTAAATTAACGTTTTCTAACTTAGTTTCAAATTCAGTTAAAGAGTTAAAATAAGCATGAGAACCACTTGCACATTCATCAATTAAACTATTCAACGCATCTTTAGCTGTAGTCTTTAAAGTTACTCCCCCATTAGCAAGAACAGAAACACCTACATCACCAAAAGCCTCATTAACAGCACTTACTTGATAAGACTGTATATTTTTAGCTACTTTTGCAGGAACATCAGTACTAACTGTTACACTACCAGTACCATTACCACCTATTAAAGAACTATTAGTAGCACTCGAAATTGCTTCATCTATTATATTTTTTTGATTATCATAATATTTTTTTAAAGTTTCAGATACATTTTCTTTGACAGAACTAAACTTACTCATCAAAAGAGTTTTTAATTCAGTTGTTTCTTCTTTAGCCTTAACAATATGTTGTTGTATATCAGTATTAAAAGAACTAGAATCAATTTTTACACTTGCCATTTAATCACCTCCATTAGTTAATTAGATGAAGCTGGATATCTATTTAGACGTTCAATCTCCACAATACTTAAACTGCATACCTTTGCCCAATCAAAGTTATTATTAACTTCACTAATAACATTGTCAATATCAGTACCAAATTTAGTATATAACTCATTCAACTTTTCATTTAATTCCTGCATTATTTTATATAAATCTTCTCTAGCCTCAGCTAAAGTTACAACTCCATCAAAATCAAAAGCTGTTGCACAAGTAGTCGCCTGATCAACTTCATTCCATATTCCATCTAATCTTGTTTGTACTTCATCTTTTAAAAAATCAAGAAGTGAAATTATAGTATCTTTATTAATTTTTTCATAACTATAATCAGAAGTAGAAACAGAAACTTTCTCGGTGTATATATAATTTTCATCAGTATGTGTACATGACCTTATCATAAATCATCTTCCCTTCATATATCAATTATTCATTAATTACTACTATTATTTTCGGAAAGTTCTAAATTAAATGGTGGTTTAACATCTCCAAAACTCACAAATCCATCTGATCCATAATATAGATCATATTTTACACCATCTATTTCAACCTCAACTTTTTTTCTTCCTACAGTAGAAGCATCAGAACCAGTAGTCGTTCCACCATCTTTATCATTAGCAGCTGAAATAGTAGGAATCACAGAAGTATCAACAGTTCCTGTTCCACCTTTATCAACATAATCTTGATAATTATCATTATAATAATCAGTATAGTATGAAGAAATAATTGGTGACGATTTCATCCCTTTACTAGCTGAACCTAAAGGATTATTAGTATTAAAACCTTTTACTTCTTCCTCAAATTCATTATAATTTCCTGAGCTTTGTGCAATTAAAGTTGCCCAAGTCCCAAACTTTTCAACAAATGTCGGAAAAGAAGAACTTGAATTTTCCCAATCAAGTAACAACTTTCCGCCTAAATCTCCATATATAGCTTTATCAATGACTTGCACATTTTCTCTAACAGCTATATTCGCTTTATTTAAAGTATCAGATATCGTAGTAGTAATTTTTTGCATATTTCCATAAGCTTGCTGAACTGTTTTATAATCAAATTTTCTTTCTGCCATAATATTACACTCCTTTCATCATCGATTAATTATTATAATATTTTCCAATCTTTCATTTGTTTAATCGTATAACCATACGCATCTCTATCATAATAGTATCCACCATTACCATTAGATTCTAATTGATAATATTTTTGCGCTGATTCATCCCAAACCATATATATAGTATCACCATTTTTATTTATATTTGAACCTTGAGTTAGCCAAGGAACATCAATTTCACTATTAAATTCAATTATTGGAGTATGATCATTAAGAACTTTATTATAATCTGCAGAATCAATTCCAGGTGCAATAACAGTAATATTATTTTCGCCTAAAACATTTGATCCTTTAACATCTCCAAAATCAATATATTCTCCAGCAGTAGAATTATCATCATAGCCGGAATTAGAAATAATAGTATCCATTGAAGGAAGATTTTTACTTGCCGCATTAGCTGGATTAGTAGTCATACCACTATACATATTTCCATCATAATACTTCCATGCTAAATCTTGTGAATCATTTATTTCTTCAATTGATCCATCAGCATGTTGTTTAAGAATACAACTAAATCCATTTTCATCAGTATATAAATAAATATTATTTCCTGAACTATCACTACCATGATATACGGCATCTTTAAGAGAACCATTATAATTTATTTTACAATTATCGCCACGACGAATTGTATAAGTTATGTCATAATTATTTTTTAAATTAGTATCAGCACCAACATCACCTTGTTCAGCATTAGAATCATCAGATTGTTCTGGCTCTTCTCCTGTACTACCATCAGCAGCCTGCTCACCACCAGTTTGTTCTTCTTCACCAGTAGTACCATTTTCATTATCAACTGGCTGATTAGTAACTTCTGTTAATTCACCATCTTCATTTGTCTCATAATGATGAACAATTTGACCATCTTCATCATATTCATTTTTTTCAATAACATTACCTTGGTCATCATACTTTTCTTCAGTTTTCATATGTTCAGAATCATAATATTCAGTCTTTGAAATTTTATTACCTTCTATATTATATGTAATTGTCGTTCCACATCCATTGATATCTACATCTACAATTGTATAACTATTATTACCAATTTGCCATGTACCACCAGCAGCCAAGATTGAAGCTATAGCTGCAGCATCAGTATAATTTTCAAATAATAAATTACCACTTTGAGTATCAAATACTCTATAACCTACAGTTTCATTGTTTGAAATATCTTCTTCACAATAAGTACCATAACAATCATTAGTAGTTTTTAATATAAGATTATTATTTGCATCATACTCATATTCAGTAGTTCTAATTAAATTTTCATTTTCATCATACTCATTAAACTTTTCTAAATTGCCATCAGCATCATAATATTTATAAGATGTAATTTTATTGTCTTTAAATTCTTCTTCAACATAAGATCCACCTATATTAGTATACATTTGATAAGTAGGATCTCCATTTTCATCATATTTTTCTCGCTTTATTAATTTTCCATCTTCATTCCATTTATCCATTTGTTTCAAATTGCCTTGATCATCATAATATTTATGAACTGTATTACCACTGCTATCAACTTCCGTCTCAGTTTTACCACCATATGGATTAACAGTACCATCTTTATTAGTTTGATCACGCAATTCTGTAGATTTTCCTGGTGTAGTTTCACCTGGTGTAGAGCCATCTGAACTACCAGTAGAATCACCAGCACCAGCTCCGGTTCCGCCTTCAGTAGCATTTTGAATTATTTGAATCAATTCTGTTGCTAAAGCATCAGTACCAATAGACATTCTTGCAAAATGTTTAGAAAACAAATCTATACCATTTTTTAAATCTCCCAAAGCTGTTTCATATCCATGAGTTCCTTCTTGAAAAGCATCATAATCCTCACCAACCCATGCACCACTTAAACCATCAATTTCACTATACAAACTCTTATATTCATTTTCAAAATCATTTGCTTGATTATTTAATTCTTTTGATAATTCTTCTTGGACACTACTATCGGCAGTAAAATCATATGCCATATATCTACACCATCTTTCTTTTCAATCAAATAGTACATTGTAAATTGCTAATAAATTAGCAACTTACAATGTACTACTTACGTAGTACATAATGTTTTATCCTTGAGTTGTTGAACTGAATCCACTATATGCACTTTCTGTAGATTCTGTTTTTTGAACAGCAGCTGCAGCAGCTTTCATTAATTCTTGAAGTCTAGAGAATTTTGAATTTATATCAGTATAAATTCTATTCCAATCTTCAATATCTGTACTAGCCCATCTACCTGATGCATCACTAGTAGCATCAGTTAACTTAGAATTAGCAGCAGTTAATTCTTGTTCAATACTACTAATGCAAGCATTAATAGCAGTTTGTTCACTAGTAAATTGTTCATAGTTTAATTTATCTAAAGCCATATTTTCACTTTCCTTTCTTATATAATTTTATTAGATTCCAGACATACTAGATTTATTTTCAGCTACAGTTTCATCCATAGCAGTTGCAGTACTAACTAAATGAGTACCAACTTCTTGTACTGTAATTGATGCTTCATTAAGTAGAGTATAAACTTCATTTGCTACATTTCCAAATTCAGTAGCATCGTCCCCACTCCAGATACCTAAAATAGCTTCCTTGTGATTTTTGAAATTTTCTACTTCTTCTTGAAAAGTAGCTCCATTAGTATTGATACCACTTCCAGAAGTATTTACTAATTCAGTATCAATTGCTAAACCATTTGACATATCTTCACCTCCATAATATTTTATAAGAATATAGTCAAGTAACATAAAGAATACAATGCTTGACTTATTTACCAAACACCCCTAACTTACTCATCATATCCTTATACACTTAATTATATAAAATTAATGTCAATTAATCAATAAAAGTTTTAAAAAAAATGTAAAAAAAGACTTGCTTGAAGTCTTTTCTTAAGAATTTTCTTCTGTAAATGGTTTAAATGGTATTGCTGAATTATTTGCTTCAGTATTATTGGTTTTAATACTTTCTGTATCAACGGTTGTATTACCATTATCATTTTCAACTAAAGAAACTATTTTATTTAATTTATCTTTAAATGCCTTTTCTTCATCATCTTCATAACCTAAGAAAAATATTTTATCTATTTGATCATGATCAAATAAACAAACTTGATTTGAACTTAAATATCCTTCTGGATAAACACAGCCACTATAATCATATATCTTTTCTTGGTTTTCTTGAGCAACTGAACAGAAACCAGTTATCATTGCTCTTTTTCTTCCACCTTTCAATAAAACAACAGTTCCGATTGGCAAATATTTTTCTCTCATCTTTTTTCCTCCTTACTTACTTAATTATTTCTATTACTAGAAGTATTAATATCTATATTACTTTCATTATTATAAATTTGTTGAATAATAGTTGGATCAACCGTCTGCTGATTTATCGTTTGAGAATCAATACTTGATTGCATTGTTGGTATTTCTTCACTAATTACATACTCTGTATTTTCATAATTAAAGCTACTTTCACCATTATTCAAATAATTAGTTTCAGCAATCCCTTCACCTACATCATAATCATTAGAGAAACCTAAACCAGTATTTTTAGATACAACATTTTCACCATTACCATTCATAATCGTCGTATCAGATAACATATTATCATTTGGTATATCTTCTATTAATTTATTATCTTCTATATTATTTATAATTTGTTCGGCGTTATTAGAACCATTCGCAATATTTTCAACATTACTTGAATCATTTGCGATTTCCGTTTCTACATTTTCACTTGTATCTCTAAATCCTAACCCAGAACCATCTTTAGAAACATCTACATATTCACTATTATCCGATCCAGATTCCACATCACTTAAATTATTATCAATACCATCTCCATGTTCTGGAACTTCAGAATTATTGTTACTTTCTGGAATCTTATTTTCAGGAATCTCACTAGGGATATCATCACTTGCAGATATATCTCTATTTGCAACTATATCATCTTTTATTTTTTCATAATATTCATCTTTAGCATTTTCATATTTTTCTTTTGAATTTTCATATGTTTCTTTAGCTTTTTGAGCTGATGAAACATCTTCATTAGCCTTTGTTACTGATTCATTATATTTGTTAACAGCTTTATTATATTTTTCAACATCTTTATCTGACCATTTATCAGTATTTGTACCAGATTTTTTAACAATATTCTGTTTAACACTATCTAATTTTGCTTTATTATCATTAGCCTCATTAATAGAAGTATTTGCACGATCTAAAGCATTATCATAATTAACTTTTGCATTATTCATTTCATTTTTAGCATTAACTACATTCTGATCTAAATTAGGATTAGATAAAAAGGCATTTGTTTCACCATTCAATAAACTATTATATGATGGATTATCATCAAATCTTGTATCAAACATTGTCATATCCATATTCGAATTTTGAGCAATTGATTTTGATATATTGGCTAAATCTGAACTTTGTTTAGCAGCTAAGAATGCAGCAAGTCCAAGTTCTTTATTACTAGCTATTGCATTGGCATCTTGTGTTGTATAACCAGATTTTTCTAAATAATCAACTAACTCATCTTTAGCTAAAGAATTAAATTCATTTATTTGATTACTTCGATAATCAGCTAATTCCTCAGGAGTATATTGTTCATAGAACTTATCTTGTGCTAAACTATCTACATCCTTGTTTGTTAAAGAATCAATTTTCGGAGCTGGATTTATTTTTTCTTTAACTATATCTACAACACCATTATCAGTAACATCACCAAGTTCTTTTTTTATTTCTTCTTTCAAAACTTCTTTCAAATCTAAGCCCATATCTGCTTCTACATCAGCTTCTTTATCAACTTCCATACCAGCTTCTATGTCTTTTTTAGATTTCCTTGCTTTAATTTTTTCAGTTGCATTGTTACCACTAGAACCAGAAGGTGCATAACTTCTTTCACCACCAGTATCACTGTCACTACCAACATCAATTTCATTATCACTATCATCTTCAAAATCTTCCTGATTTATTATTTTAGAACGTTTCTTTTTATCCTTGTCTTTATCTTTTTTATCTTTTTCTTGTTCAGTAGAAGGAATACTAAATGCTCCTTTATCAACTTTTTCAGGAAGATCACCATATGCACCATTAACTAGTCCTGACAATGCCATCGCCCCTATAGCTGATGCATTAGTTAAACCTTCAAAAGCACTATTCAATGCATCAACATCAAATGCCCCAAAATATTTATTATGAACCTCTCTACGATTATATTCTTGACCTGTAGCATCTTCATACATTTGAGAAATTCCACCGGTACTCGCTACTGACATATAACCTCTTGATAAATATGTATTAACAGTTTCTTTTGTTTTTCTACCATTCTCTGTTAATTTTGCATCTAATTCTTCAGCTGACATATTTGGATTATCATACGCGATTACTATATTACTAGCAACAGTTATTCCTACATAAGTATAAAAAGCATTTACCATTTCAGATATTGTATGAGTACCATCTTCATCAGTATAAACTAATGTTTCAATAGTAACTTCTTCACCATCCAAATTAATTGTCATATTTTCAACACTAAATCCTTCAGGTAAAGTTCCAAGAGTTTTTAATGCCTCCTCTAATGATGGTGTTTCTCCTTCAAAAGTCTCAATTGCTGTTTGAATAGAAGTTAAAGAATCTAAAACAGATTGAATATCATTCTGCATATTATCTTCAGAAAAGATACTAACAGCCTTAGCATCATATTCAGCCTTTTTATCTTTAATTAAAGAAATTGCTTCATTTTTAACCTTTTCATCATACCATATCCAATTACTATAAGAAGATTCATCTGGATCTTGTATACCATTACTATTATTATCATAATAGCCAGAATCTTCATATCCATAATCACTAGTCTTAAAATTTGCTTTTACATATTTCACCCATTTTTCGATTATTGTACTATTAGTCGGCCAACTTCGCGACTCAGTTTCGGCATCAGATTTAAAAGAATTTACATGTTCTACTAAATCATCAAGATATTTTTGAATTGTCTTAGCTTTTGTAATTGCACTACTAAGATTACCATTATTCAATTTAACATAACCCATGAATTATCACCTCCCATTGTTAATTTTTAACTTCATTTTCAATAGATTTCATTTCTTTTGCCCCAGTTTCTAAAGAACTTTTTTTATCTTCTAGAGCTGTTTTCAAATTTTTTAATTTATCATTAATTTGTGTAAAATCACCAACATCTGTTTCTAATAAATCAGCACTAAGAGCTTTTTGTAAATCTGGTATTTTAGAAATTGCATCATCAATACTTTGTATTGCCCCATTAATTCCACTATAATCAACCGCCATATAATTTTCACCTCACTATACATCAAGCATAACATTTATAAAATTAATTATTTTTTGTTAAATAAATTTTTTAAACTTCTATTGGAGTATTATCATCTATAACATTTTCATTATTGTATAAATTTGCAAAAGACTGAGGTCTACGAATTTCACTAAGTCTTGAGCCATTACCAGATCCAATACCATCTTCATGAGTATTAACACTACCAGTTGTATCAACATTACCTACTTCACTGCCAATATTTTCTTCGCCTATTCCAGTACCAACATTTTCAACAGTATCCACATTGCTTGCTTCACTACCAGTTGTTCCAGCATCAACAATTTCACCGGTTCCTACAGTACCACTTTCACTACCAATGTTTCCTTCACCAGTTTCAGTACCAACATTTCCTACAGTACCTACATTGCCTGCTTCACTACCATTTGTTCCAACACCTGCACTACCTTCGGCAACCCATTTATTTTCACTTTTATCATAAACATAATTATTGGTTGCAATAGTACCATCACTATTTGTTTTTTTAACAACCATAGTTTTTCCTTGACCATACTCATCGAACTCTATTTCCTGAGTCATTAACTTATCTTTAGAAGTAACAATCGCAGTTTGTTGTTTACCATTTTTATCAAATGATATTTCAACTACACCTTCTGAATCATTATTTATTGTTTGTCTTACAATCTTTCCTTCATCATTATATTCAGCAGTCATTGTTTCAATAGGCTTTCCATCCTCGTCATATGTAACTTGACTAATAGGATTATTATTTTTATCAAACAACTGTTTAGATTTCATATTTCCATTACTATAATCAATCTTAGTTGTAACACCATCTGAATCTTTGTTTATATCCATAAGTAATGTTTTACCATCTTTTGCAAATGTCTTACTACTAACGATATTACCTTTATCATCGTATTTATTCTGTTGTACTTGTAATATTTCTCCATTTTTATCTTTATAAGTAAGTTTTTTAGATCCATCAGATAATTCTTCTACCTCAACACCATTTGTTTGACTAGCATTACCTAAAACTTTTGCAGTTGACGCACTAGAACCTGTATAATCACCAGTTCTACCATGTTTTTTAACCCACTTACGAGCATCTTTAACTCCATCTAAAGAAGATGCATTATCTCTATATAAAGCCGTTGTCTCAACAGTAAATTGTTCATTATTAGCAGCAATTATTGCCACTGCTTCATTCCACGCAGCAAAATTAGCATGGAAATCCCCAAAATTTGAAGCATTCGCATTCCAAATATTTAATAGCTTAGTTCCATATTCTCCATAAATTGCTGAATCAGCCCCAGCATTTATCATAGTTTCAATATAGTCATTTAACTCTTTTAATACATCAGCAAAATTCGTAAAATCTGTTTCTAAACTATCCATTTTAGTTTTAACATTTTCAACATCAAATGAAATAAAATTATTATTCGCCATAAACTTCACCTATCTTCTACTTTTCTAAAGCTTTTTTAATTTCTGATTCTAAAGTTTCTCTAGGTTCTTGAACTTTCTCTATTAAAACACCAAAAGCTCTTATAAGTGAGGACAATTGTTCCATTGAAGGTCTATAATCTTGACAAGACGAATTAAATTCATCATAACTACTACCAGACCAATCAGTACTTAAACCATCAATTTTACTATAAATTGATTGAACTAAAGAATCTATCTCACTAGCAGCACTATCACATTTTTCTTTAGCTTCATTTAAAAATCCCTCATTTACTGCAAAGTCCATATTATCATCCTTTCAAAGTACCCCAAGTACATTATAAATAAAAGAAAATTCTTTTATTTATAATGTACTGTGTATTATTTTCATACACAATACTTTTATATTATTTTGATTGATATAATTGAGTAGTTTCATCATTTAAATTTTGTAATTCAACATTAGTTGTATTAACTGAACTAATCAATGAAGATAATTCATTATTTAATCGTTCAAAAATTGGTTTTATATCACTTTCAAATGAAGAATCCATAACATTACCTAAATTACCACCCATAGCAGTACCACCATTACCAAAGTAAGAAGATACCTTATTAATTATATCTCTCATTTTTGCATCGCTATCAGAAGCAGCATCATTTGACTTTGATAAAACTGTTGACGCTTCTTCTTGAGTAAAACTTAAATCTGCCATTTAATCGCCTCCTTATAAAAAATTAATTACTTCCAATATTATTACGTATACGATTTACACTCGTTCCTTCAGTTTCTTCAATGTTTTCAGCAGTTTGAGAAGCTTTTCCACTTTGTGTTAAAAGCATTTCAACATTGTCCTCAGCTCTTCTTACAGCTTCATCAACAGCTTCGTGTAAAGCGTTATAAACATCAGTTCCTTCTTCATATGCTAAACCAGCTGATGATAAAAAAGATGATGCATATTCTTCAAATAAAGTATGAAGATCTTCTGATGCCGTTTTTAAATCTGCTGAAGAAGCCTCTAATTCAGAAATATTTGCACTAAAAGTACTCATCAATACACCTCCTTATATTAAAATTATTTTCGCACCATTTAAAATGTTGTTTTCTAAAAAAGTTTTATCAACATCATAAACAGCTCCATTATCAGCATTAATTAATGATAAATTTTCAGACATTGGAAAGCTTCCATGAGTCATATCACTAATTGCCTTGTTTAATAAGAATATAATTTCAATAGTCTTCTTATTAACAGGAATAAAAACATTGTATCTTTCTTCAATGCTAGGTACAATCAAATCTATACAGACCTTATTATTATTCATAACAAATCCTCCTATTAAAATAGTAGACTTAAGAATATATGATAGCCTCACCATTTCTGACCAATTCCCCATGACAATCGATTATACTCTTATATAACCATAATACACTTAAAAAAAAGTAAAGTCAAACATTATAAAGAGAGGTTAACACCAGTTAACCCCTATAAAGTCTCATAAACTTCTTCTTCACCAATTTCAGAAATAACCTTTACTAAAACAGTTGTATTTCCATCTACATAATAACCAAAATTCTTTTCAAGTTTTGCGGATAATACTCTTGTAGACAATGTAGACTTAATAGTATATTGTGTACCCATACCATTACCAATCCAAACACCTCTTGTACCTGAAACTGTATCTTTGTACCAAGATTCAAACTCACGTTTCTTAAGATTATCACTTGAATCTATAATAACAAAACGTACTTTTGGCATTCCTTTGATCATTGAAATTAATCCACTAAATGCTCCATCAAATTCCGTACTTAACATATTTTTAAATTTATCTATTCCTACGATAAAACACACATATTCTCCGTAATCATTTAACGAATTAACATCAAATCCTGAATCTTTATATTTTGTATACATATCAAAAACTTGTTTACCAAAAATTTTAAAGTTATCTAAAATACTATTATCATAATATGTTGCTAGACTTTTCAAATCTTTATAAGCTTTTTCTAAATCATAAACATAACAATTCTTTCCAAGTAAATTAATAACTTCTCTAATAAATAAACCACCAAAGTTTTTAATTTCATTAAATTCCATACCAGTAATTATATTAACTGTACTTCTTGTTAAATCAAATGTTCTAACTTGAAGTGATTCTTTTTCAACACCGACAGGAACTGCACCAATTCCATTCATTTGATCAGAACAATAAGAAATACTTACAACTTCTGGTAAAACAGGAACTTTTGGTGCACTTTCTGGATATATTTTACATAATTCATTAATTTTATCTAAAACAAAAGTATTTAATTTTTCCTTTTCTGTTGGAACTGCAGCTTGGAATTCAAAAACATCTTTTAATTTAACTAAACCACGTCCTGATACATTAGCCGGTTCAATTTTTGTTCTAGAAAGTAATGAAGAATAATCATATTTATCATTCATTTGGAATACTAAATGATTTGGTAAATACTGAGAAAGTCTACTTCTAATACCATTGGCTGTCGTTGATGTCATAACAAAATATACTCCATATTTTTGACAATCACGAGTAATAGTTGCCAATAAATCAAAAGTATCATCACCAAAATTTTCATTATATAATTCAAATCCATTAATAATAATGATAATATTAGGTATTATTTTGCCAGTTGCTTTTGAATATGAAATATAATCTCCACCAAAATCAGCAAATAATTTCTTTCTTTTAGCAACAATATCATTAATTACTTTCCATAAATTAATTACTTTATCTACGTCATTTTGTAAAATAACATCACCAACTTGTGGTGCTTTACGATACATTTTTAATGTTTCAGAGCCAAAATCAAGTAAATACATATTAAGTTCCGCTGGTGAATAAGTAGTAATACAAGAATAAACTAATGAATTTATCATTTCTTCTTTACCACTATCTGCCATACCATAAATTATCCAGTTTCCACCAGTAGTAATCGGCATTGTAAGTAATCCTTGTTTTTGTAGATTAGGTGCATCATATTCACCAATAACCGGATTAATATCACAAGATATTTTCTTAAAGCTATATTTTTCTTTTAAAGCATCTATATAAATAATAGGTGATAACGCATTAAGCCATAGTTGTTTAACTTTAATATTTTCTTTCTTAGAAACATCTACTAAGTATTTCATTATATTAGGAAGTTCTTCACCTTTTAAAATACCAGAGAAACTATTTTTTCCATCTTCAACAATCTTAATTGGCATACCTAAATTATCAACAAAAGTTATTGAATTATCTATTTTTTTCTTTCTTACATCTGATTCATAGTAAGGCGCTCCAGTCCAAGCTGATTGTCCTAAAGCAAAGTATTCATCATAACCTACTTGTAAGAAAAAACGACCAGTTTCTTTTAATGAAGCAGCATCAGGTCTTTTAATCATTTCTTGACTATCTGATCTATCTTGTACCTTTAAACATACTTTAAACTTCGCATTTGACCAAATTTGATCATTAACTACACCACTTGGTTTTTGTGTAGCTAATATTAAATGAACACCTAATGAACGACCAATACGAGCTGTCGAAATAAGTTCGTTCATAAAATCAGGTTGTTGTGCTTTTAATTCGGCAAACTCATCAGAAATTATAAATAAATGTGATATTGGTTCATCAACTTGACCATTACGATATAATCTTTGATATTTATAAATATCTATTGTTGATTCTCCAACTTTATCACGTGCTTTATTAAATACTGCTTGACGTCTTTTAAGTTCACTTTGTAAAGAAGCTAAACTACGATTAATTTCACTAACATCTAAGTTTGTAATTGTCCCAGCTAAATGAGGCAATCTAAGTCCCGTTTCTCTATTTTCAAAAGCACCAGCTAAGCCACCACCTTTATAGTCAATCAATACGAACTGTACTTCATAAGGATGAAAATTAACTGCCATACTTAAAATAAATGTAATTATAAATTCTGATTTACCAGAACCAGTCATACCAGCAATTAAACCATGTGGTCCATGAGCTTTTTCATGTAAATCTAATTTAAATAGTTCTCCATATTCATTAACTCCAATAGGTACAGATAATGAATTAATCGGATCACTTTCTTTCCATTTTGATAAAGCATTTAATTGGTTAACATTAGATATATTATACATTTCCAAAAATGAATAAGAAGCTGGTAATTGGAATTTACCACCATTTAAAGCAATTGGAATATTTGATAAAACATAAGTATATTTTTCGAGTGACCCATACATAAAATCAGGTACAAAATTAATTCTTCTACTATCTGATAGTACTCTTTCAAATACACCACCAGTACGTTCATCAACACTTATAAAATGTTCAACTTCATTAGGTAATGAATTTAATTTTTCCGTAAAAATAACTAAACTAATTCCCACATAATCAACAGATTCAATTAAAGAACGAATAACACTTACATTTCTAACTAAATCTATATCATCAGTAATAATTAAATATCTAGTTGATAATTTTAAAGCAGATTTTTGTCCTCCAATACTATCTCTACCTTCATTTGCTTCTTTTATACTACTAAGTAATTCTTCAAAATAAGAACTAATCTGTCCAATTTCATCACTATTGGTACCAAAAAATCTTATTGTTCTATTATCATCCCAAAAATATGGACAATCTTTAATATCTTCCCAAAACTTTTCATTTTCTTTATTTGTAAACACACATACTTTTAAAGAATCATATCCATGATAAGCAAAAATTTGTAAAAGTAATCCTCTTAAGAAAGGATTAGTAACTACCCTTTGACCAATAACTGCTGTTATATACTTTTCTACAAAAGAATACGTAACAGGAACATTTTCAAGTAAAGTCGTTTCTTTTTCTAACTCTCTTAAATACCCCATTAAGTTATCTTCATCTTCCATAGAAAAATGTTCATCAGGGTAATTAACTTTAAAAAATGGTGGTATAGAACCTATACCTAATCTTAAAGATAAGAAATCATAATCATCAACATTCTTTTCCCATAAATTTCTCTTTTTATACAAAATAATATCTCCAACATCTCTTAATGGAATATATTTTTCTATTAAAAGTTGTTGTTCTCTTTTCATTTCAAGTAAAAATTCTTCTCTTTTTTTATTAACATAATTACTATAAGTTGCTTGTCTTTTTCTTTCATAAACAACCTTTTTATGTTTATTATACATTTTACTAATTGTTGGTAAAATTAACATACAACAAAGCATTGCCGCTGCTGTTAATAATGAAGGTAATGCCGTTGATAATGGTGTAGTTCCATTTAAAACATTTGTTAAAGTCATAACCCCTGTCATCATAGAACTCATACCCATCATCATCATTGATCCCATAGTCAATATTGCAGGCATTTCCTCTTGTTTTTGTGCAGCAGGTGGTGGATCTATTACTAAATTTTTTTCTTCAATTCTTTCATCAAAACGAGGTGGCTTTAAAAAGTAATCCTCTTTTTTATACATTTCAATTACTGGATCTGGTTCTGTTGGTATTTTTGAATAATCTAATTCCTTAGTAATTCTCATATTAAACATTTGTGAATCAAATTTAACTAGTTTATTAGGATTATTAATATAGAAAATATCTTTTATTATTGATAATTTTAATCCCAATATAAAAATAGTATCTCCATATCTCAAGTTTGCACTTACTGAGGGAATTCCATTAATATACATTGGAATTTGAGGATTAACATTCGTAACGGAATATATTCCACTATTATAATCTATTTTCAATTGATTTCTAGCTACACCAGGTTGCTCATATGAAATAATATTAGGATAATTAGAATCTCCACCATTATTCTGTGCTCCATTATTACCTATATACCATGTATTAGAGCCATTCAAGCCATTAATAGATATATTTAATTGTAAAGCATTCTCATCATAAACTGGACAAGTATAAATAACATAACTATCACCCAACAATACATTTTTTAAAGTATAAAATTTTTCATACTCAAGCAATGTATCATCAACTACTGTACCATTTCTAAAAACTTTAACTTCACTATTACTTTTTAATACCCAATTACCATCAGAAGCTTCAACACTAACCAAGTTTTCTTTATTAGCATTAACAATCCAATAGTTACCAAAAATATCATTAGGAAGAGTTAAGTTTACTAATTTTGTAGCATCCATTAACATTATTTTCATACTTGCCACACTCCCTATTCTCTAGTAATTATATCTTAAATTAGATAGAAATACAATATAAAAGGAATTCATATTCTATCGAATTCCTTTTTAT
>CANQFI010000002.1 GCA_947598455.1 uncultured Bacilli bacterium
ATAAAAAAAGAAGTATTACTACTCTAATACTCCTTTAATTCTTCTAACTCCTGCTGAAGAAGCTTCTTCTTTAATTATTCTAAAATGTCCTAATTCATTAGTATTTTTAACATGTGGTCCACCACATAATTCTTTAGAAACATCTCCAATACTATAAACAGTTACAATATCTGGATATTTTTCTATAAACATACATTCTGCTCCTGATTTAATAGCATCTTCCTTAGGCATTTCTTCAACTGTTACTGGAATTCCTTCCCTTATCCATTCATTTACTAAATCTTCAGCACGTTTCTTTTCTTCATCACTTAATTTATGATCACAACTAAAGTCAAATCTCATTCTTTCATCAGTTATATTAGAACCCTTTTGATGAACATCTGGTCCAACAACTACTTTTAAAGCTGCATTAAGTAAATGTGTTGCTGTATGATATCTAGTTTCTACTTCACTATTACCAGCTAAACCACCTTTAAACTTACCAGCTGAAGCTGTACGTGATTTTTCTTGATGTTCCATAAATTTAGCTCTATAACCATCTTCATCAACCTTTAAATTTCTTTCATTAGCAAGTTCAATAGTTAATTCCAAAGGAAATCCATAAGTATCAAATAAATGGAAAGCCGTTTCACCATCAATATCTTTATTATCTTTAGCTACTTTTTCAAATTCTTTTAAACCTTTTTCTAAAGTTCTGCCAAATTTAACTTTTTCATTTTTTAATACTTCTAAAACAACATCATAATTATCTTCTAATTCTTTATAATACTTTTTATATTTATCTAATAATAATTTAGCTATTTGTTCTTCAAAATTACTATTAATATCAATACCTAATGTCTTAGCATGACGAATTGCTCTTCTAATTAATCTTCTTAAGATATAACCTTGATCTGTATTAGAAGGTTTAATCCCTGCTGGATCTGCTGAAATAAAGACAGCTGTTCTTAAATGATCAGCAATAATTCTCATACTCTTTTCATTACCCTCATAAGGTGCCTTAGCAATACTAGCAATTAAATCAATAACATCTTTCCAAATGCTTGATAAATAGTTATCATTAACCCCCTCTAAAATTGCTGTTGTTCTTTCAACACCCATTCCTGTATCAACATTCTTCTTAGGTAATTCGGTAACTACCCCATTACTATCTTTATAAAATTGCATAAAGACATTATTCCATATTTCAACCCATCTACTATCTTCAGGATCAAAATTTTCTGGTATTTCATCATTACTTCTAAAATAAAATATTTCTGTATCTCCCCCACAAGGTCCAGATTCTCCAGCTATCCAGAAATTATCTTCTACTGTCTTAGCAATTCTTTCTTTAGGAATACCTAAACTTAACCATTTATTATAACTAACTTCATCAAATGGAATATCATCATTTCCCGCAAAAACCGTAACTCCTAATCTTTCAACTGGAATATTTAAATGTTTAGTTAAAAACTCAAAACTCCATTCAATACTTTCATCTTTAAAATAATCGCCTAAACTCCAATTACCTAACATCTCAAAAAATGTATGATGTGTCACATCTCCAACTGAATCCAAGTCATTAGTTCTTACACATTTTTGATAATCAACTAATCTTGTGCCATATGGATGTGGTTGACCCATTAAATAAGGAATTAATGGTTGCATACCAGCTGTATTAAATAATACCGATGGATCATTTTCGGGAACAACTGGTGCACTAGGTATTTGTTTATGTCCTTTTTCTATAAAAAAATTAATATATAAATCTTTCAAATTCATTTCTACTTCATTCCTTCCAATATTTTATCTACTTCTACTTCTAAATTTTCATCAAATAAATTATTAATTACATAATCAAACTTTTCATAATTATCTAATTCTAATTCTGTATGATGTAATTTCTCACTCTCTGTTAAATTTCTTTTAAATTTATTAGCATTAACTCTTAAGCTAATAACTTCACAATCTTTTAATTTAGTAAAATATTCTATTTCATGAACTAATCTAACATCAGATATGATAACATTTTTAATTCCTACTTTTTCATATACTTTCATATCATCAAATAGACGTTTCGTCATAAAATCCTCATCAATCGCTCGTAATGTATCACCCATATTTTGTAAAAATTCTCGTGGTTTATCTTCTTCTTTACCATTCCAATTAGATAATTCTAACGCAAATAATTTAATATATTTGCTAAAACTTGTAATAACTGTCTTATCTAATTTATCTTGAATAATTTTCGCAACTTCATTTTTACCACTACCAGCTTTACCTGCTATTAAAAATATCCTCATAAGTCCTCCTTCAAAATAAAAACCACATTACTTGCAAGGAGCAAATAATGCGGTACCATCCTTTATTTTACTTAATTTACGATAACGGTCTCCCGCTTAATCTCCGAAGGTAGCTCTTTCATTTAATTTCTTCCTAGTTTCCACCACCCACTAGTTCTCTCTAAAGTCCTTAAATTACTTTGTCTTCATCACCAATTAATAATAAACTTAATAAATAAATTATATAAAAATATTTAAAAAATGTAAAGAAATACTTTTACTCCTTACATTTTTTAATAGCTCTTTGTAAATGTTCTACACATACTTTAATAATTGCTATTATTGGTGTTGCTAAAATCATTCCCACAATTCCAAATAAATTACCAAATAAAAGTAATCCAAGGATAATTAAAACAGGACTTATTTTAATACTTTTACTCATCACTATTGGTTGTAAAACATAATTTTCAATACTTTGTACTATCACACATATAATAATTGTTATAATTCCTAACATTTTACTTTCTGTAAAACCAACATAAACTGCTAAAATACTTCCAATATATGGTCCTATATATGGTATTAAATCCGTAATACCACATAAAATACCTAACAATAATGAAGCATCTAAACCTACTATCATAAACAATATCGTATCCATTACAAAAACACAAAAAGCTACTAACAAAGTCCCATTTACACATTTTCTAACTTCCATACTTACTTCTTGTGTTAAATTAATAAAAACACATTTATACTTTTTAGGAATAATATCATTTATCATTGTAACTATTTTCTCATAATCCATACTTATATAAAGACCCAAGATTAAACCTATCAAAGTAATTCCTAAATATTTAAATAATCCCTTAACAAGACTAACTAAATATAAAGGCAAATTATCCATAAAAAAAGCTAAAATTTTATCTAAATAAACTCTTAATCCCCATGTTTTAATTTTTCCAACTAATATTCCAAAAAAAGAAGGTAAAATATCACTTAATTCACTTATTTCTTTATATATCGTGGGAATTAATAAATAAAAGAATAATAAAATTATAATTATTATAAATAAAAATAAAGCCACACATATAAAGTTTCTCTTATATCCCTTACTTAATTTATTAACTAAAGGATTTACCAGCCATGCATAAATAAATCCCACAAACAATGGAATTAAAATTTCTAAAATCAATTTCAAATAGGGTATTATCTTCAAATATTTAACAATAAAAACTACTAAAATAATAGCTATTAAAAACAAAACTATTTCTTTAAGTTTTTCTAATTTCATATATCACCTTTGAAAAAAAGACCTAATAATAGGTCCTACATTTCATCTATGATACAACATGTTTCCATATTTTTCATTTTTTCTTTTAAACATCCAATCATTAAGCCAGCCATCATTGACATTGCACTAGCTCCAACTATAATCATTATATTAGATTTATTTTGCATCATATCTTGCATCATTTTTTTCATTTTAATTCACCTCTACAAAGTAGTATGCTCATTATCTAAAAATTTATTCACGAGTTGTGTTTTTAAATATGTCTTACGATTTGTCGAATAATCATTATTCGTTGCCATAATAAAACTTTCCATTTCGCCAATAATTACCAAACTTTTTTTAGCTCTTGATACACCTGTATAAATTAATTTATTATAAAGCATTTTATAATAACTCTTTGATATTGGCATTATAACATGAGCAAACTCTGAACCCTGACTTTTATGAATGGAAATAGCATAAGCATGTTTAATATTTATCAAATCTTCTCTTCCATAAATGATTTCATTACCATCAAAATTAATCGTAAAAATTTCTTTTTTCTTTGGATTCATTATTGTACCTATACTACTAATATATCCAATATCACCATTAAATATGTTATTATCTGGATCATTAACTAATTGTAATACTTTATCATGTTCACGATAAACAATATCTCCTACTTTAACTTCATGTTTATTTTTATCCTTTGGATTAAATATTTCTTGTAATAAAACATTTAAATTATCAATTCCATTTTCACCCTTATACATTGGTGCTAATACTTGAATATCTTCTTCTGTTAATCCTTTACCTTTACTCATAATACATATTTTCTTAATCATCTCTTTAATAGCTAAGCCACTAGCTCTTAAAAAGTTATAATCATCTGTCTGAGCATCAAAATCTTCTCTTAAATTATGATCTTTAATTTCTTTAGCTAATATCGGAATATAAGAATTATCACTTTGACGATAAATTTGTTCTAAAATAGTATGTGTAAACATCTCACTATCTATTAAATCATTTAATATTAAACCAGGTCCCACTGAAGGCAACTGATTAGCATCCCCTACTAACACTAATGTAATATTATGTCCTATTCCTTTAAGTAAAGAATCAAATAAATAAGTATCAATCATACTTGTTTCATCAATAATAATTAATTTATGATAATTTTTGTTATATTCATTAATTTGAAATTCATTTTTCTCTTTATTCCATTTTAAATATCGATGAATAGTCATTGCTCCTAAACCAGTTGAATCACTCATTTTTTTAGCTGCTCTTCCCGTTGGCGCAAGTAGTGCTATTTCATTTATAATATCTTTATAATTTAAATTATTAATTCTTATATATAACTTAACTATTGAGTTGATAATCGTTGTTTTACCAGTTCCAGGACCACCCGTTATAATACTAACTCGATTAGTTAAAGCATTTTTAATCGCTTTCTTTTGATCAACATTATATTTAACTCCATATTCTAATTCTATTCCAGAAATTAAAGCTTCAAAATTATCAATTCTTGGATTACTATGACGAGCTATTAACTCTAAATTAAGAGCTATATCTTCTTCATAATCATAATATTCTTTTAAAAACAAGTTATTGCCTTTAACTATAATATCCTTATTTTTTACTAATTCTGCTAAATAATTATCTAGTTCATCTTCCGTAATAAATATCTTAAATTCATTCCTAATATTACTAAATAATTCTTCTTTATATATATAGGTATCTCCATTTTTAAAACCTAATCTTTTAAAAGATTCAATTATACAAGCCAAAACTCTTTCATGACTATTAGCTTCTTTCATTGCTAAAAATACTCTATCTAACTTATTAAAATCTATTATATCTATTAATGAATAAATATTTTTATCAACTATTTCTAAGGAACTTTCTCCCCATCTATTTAATATTGATAATGCTTCATTAATTGTAAAACCTAACTTTTTTAAATTAACAATTATTTCATCTGTACTTTGATACTTAACTATTGAATTATATATCCTTTTAGCTTTTACTTCTGAAATTCCTGGTACTTTAAGCAATTCTTGATAATCAGCTTTTATTAAAGATAAAGCATCCTCACCTAAAGTATCAACTATTGCCATAGCTGTTTTCTCTCCACATCCTTTTACTAAAGAACTAGATAAAAAATCAATTACCGCATCTTTACCTTTTGGCTCCTCTCTTTCATAAGAAGAAACTTGAAATTGATTACCATATCTTTCATTAAAAACATAATTACCAGTTAATTTATAATAATCTTCACCATTTAAATCAGCAAAATAACCAGTAAAAGTAATGGTCTTATTCTCATACTCTTTCATTTCATCTGATGCTTCTTTTACCCTAAATAAACCTACTTTATACCCATTATCTGATTCAAATATCATTTGTTTAAATTTTCCTCTAATGTATTCCATCGTAAGTATCACCATTTATAATTTTATCATACCCAATCAAAAAAAGCGAATGTTTTTTCGCTTTCTTTTATAGATCATTTTTATGTTTTTTTGTAAAATAAAGTAATGCTTTATCAAATTCTATTTCATTATCAAGTTTAAAAACTTCATTTCCTTTACCCATTTTACGTATACAAAAGTCTTCTTCATTATTTTCATTAGTTAAATATAAATATGAAATATTATTTTCTGTTATTTCATCAATTATAAAATAATCTTGACCATCTTCTAAAGTTATATATTCCAAATTTTCCATATCACACCTACTTACTTTGTTTAAATTGTTCAACTTTATCTTCATTTTCCGTTAATTCATTATAAATAAGTAGATATTTTTGTATTGCATCCATATATTTGTCTGTATCTACTACTAACTTACCATCTACTTCTTTACATAATCCTTTTTCTTTGCAATAATTAACAAAACTATTACAATCTGTACAACCATTTAAATTTAATTGATGAAATAATTTATCCATACATTCTAAAGTGCTTTCTTTATTCCAACCAACTTTTTTAAAAACACCATAAACAAATGAATCGAAATCCATTTCTTTTTCATCAAAATTTAAAGCTATACCACTATAATCATACCAATAATATTGTGGATCAGAAGCACGATGAGTTCCTGAAATAACAGCCGTATATCCCGCTGTAACCGAAGGATTAGTAGCTGTCTTAGTTTCCACATATCCTTTAACACCAGTAAATCCAGCCACTAAAGTTCCAACACCTAAAATAGTAATCATAGCTCCAGTTATAAACCCTTTTCTTAAACCTACACAATGTCCATCATTTACACCCTTGATATAACCTTTACGAAAAACTGCATCTTCTCTTTCTTTTTGTTTTTCATCTACAACACTTATATCTCTAGCCACTAAATATTTTTTTAATTTTTTTTCAAATAAATCATTATTTACCATAATACCACACCCCATTTATAATATACTACACTTACAAAATAGTGTCAAAAATATCAAACTAAATAATTATTTTATACTCAACACTTAATAAAATTATTTCTTTTATATTAAATTCTTCTACACATACTAATACATAATATTTATTGACCACCCTAAAAACAATAGCATTAATTATTCTTCCATTTATTTTATTTTCGATATCCTTTTATTTCTACTTCTTTTAGTTTAGGTAAAGTTATCTTTTTATTTATTAAATCTAACTTCATATTTATTTTTTATATAGTTTGCACGATAGCTATCTTATACTTCCAAAGATAATTAACAATTAAAAATGAAATTTGTTTAATTAAATCAATATTAGATAGGAAAGTATTATCTTTTTTCTTACTTATCATATAATTAAATATAAACATAATACATCATATAGTTTTATTAATTAATTCTTTTTACTTATATGATCCTAACAATTTCTATCATAAAATGATTATACAATATAAAATTAGCGCTTGCTAATATATACCCATAAAATTTAAAAAAAGTGATAATCTAATCACTTCTTTACTTTATTCCTGGACTACCAAGACTTTCACTATTTAAATAACTATCAGATACATATAAACCACCATTATAAACAACAGCACCATCTGGTAAATTATTAGAATTAATATTATCACTAGTTATCTCACTAGCTTGAACATAAACTTTATATTTATTTTCTTCAGGATCGATTAAAACAACATTATTATTTTCATCAACTACTTCTCCATCTTTCGTTCCTTTATTAAAAACTAAACCATTATTATCTAATAATGTAGCATCAGCATATGGCGTAGAATTAAAAGCAGCTGAAGAAAACATACTTTTCTCAATAGCATCATTATAAGAAACAGCTGAAATTCTAAAATCATCATGATATTTTTCAATTAAACTACCAACTATTTCATATGGTAAATTTGATTCAACCTGATCTACATAGTTATAATAATTAATCATAACATTAGCAAAATCATCATATAATTGTTCTCTTTGCTCATGAACATAATCATAAGTACTATCTTTTGCTTCATCTGATATTAAACCAATTGCATAATTAGCCCATGCTATTAACACTAAATCATCAGCTGATTCGACATTATTTAAATGTGTTTCCACAACTGCTGTTTGATTTTCATTAGAAATATTTTTTGGTAATCCTTTGATAACACCTAAAGCAAGTAACGTTGCCAAAGAAGCTGCTGTAAATTTTGCAATTGTCTTTCGACGCTGCAACTTAAATCTTTTATATCTTGTTTCACTAATCTCTTTTTTCTTTGCTTCCATTTCCTTCTCAATAACACCAACATGAAAATTAAACTTATTATACAAACCGGTATGAGGATTGTAAGTAAGATCTCCTATCGTATAACTATGATTAGAAATAAATATATAACCACTTGATGTTTCAGTTATTTTAGAAACATCTAAACCATAATTATCCTTAATATACTTCTTTACATTATCCAAAACTTTTTCCGTTAAAGTATATTTTTTAGAAAAAATAGTATTAATTTGTCTTTCAACTTTATTATCCATATAATCACATACTTTCATCTACTATTCAAATTATATAATATTTTTACTATTATTTCAATATTCCTTCAACATCTAAAACATTTGCTTTTTTAATCAATATATCATAGCACCTATTTGGTTCTAATTGTTGATTTATTAATACTTTCAAGAAATTTTCTGTATGTCCTACAGAATTTCCATCTCCAATTTCTTCTACTAAAACATTGACAACTTTATTAACAAATTGCTTATTATAAGCAAGCTGTAACTCCTCATCTATATTAATTAAACGTCTTGCTCTCTCTTTCTTAATTTCATTTGACACTTGATTACTCATTGTTGCAGCTTTTGTTCCTTGTCTTATACTATAAGGAAAAACATGTATTTTACTAAATTTAACTTTTTTACAAAAATCTATACATTCCATAAACTCTTCTTCTGTTTCACCCGGAAATCCCACTATAACATCCGTTGTTAAATTAACATCTGGTCTAGCTCTCCTTATTTTATTAATTTTTTCTAAATATTCATCTTTTGTATATTTTCTATTCATTAATTTTAAGATTTTTTCACTACCAGATTGTAATGAAACATGTAAATGTCCACATAACTTTTTATTATTTTTTAATTCTTCAATAAATTTATCTGTTATTTCTGTTATTTCAATACTAGATATTCTAATTCTTTCTAATTTATCTATTTTAGCTACTTCTCTTATTAAATCAGTTAAATCATACTTACCTGTTTCTTTCCCATAAGCTCCTGTATTAATTCCTGTAAAAACAATTTCTTTATGACCTTTATTAACCAAATTAGTAACTTCATTTATTACTTCAGTAAATTCCTTACTTCTAATACTCCCTCTTACATAAGGAATAATACAATAAGCACAATAATTATTACACCCATCTTGAATTTTTACAAAAGCTCTTGTTAAATCATTAAACTCCTGAACTTCCATATCTTCAAATTCTAATTTTCTCGTATTATAAAACTTAATATATTTTTCATTACTTGCACAATAATCTTCAATCAATTTAACAACTAAAGATTTTTCTCTATTACCTATTAAAATATCAATATCTAAATCATTTAAAGCTTCTCTTTTATTTTCAGCTGTACATCCACAAACCATTAATATTGCTTTTTCGTTATCTCTTCTTACATTACGAATCATTTTTTTACATTTATTATCAGCTGTATTAGTAACACTACAAGTATTAACAATTACTATATCACTAGTTTTATAATCTTCATTATAAATATAATAATTTTTTAATAACTGTTCTTTCATATATTCTGATTCATATGAATTAACTTTACATCCAAAAGTCAAAATCGTAAACTTCATAAACATCACCTGACCCAAAAATTATAGCATAAAAAAGACTAATCGCAAAGATTAGCATTATTTATACGCTATTAAAGCCAAAATAAAATCTATAAGAATCAAAATAATAAATACTATAAGAATTATCCAACTTGCTTTAGTAATACTTACTTTCTTAGACTTTTCTTCCTCTACTTCTTTTTCATCAACAACTACCTTTTTTAATTTAACACTTAAAAACTTTTTATTACTTAAATCTTCCACAGTTTCCAAGCAAAAAGTTGTAGAATCACCTAATTCTTTAAATCTAATATTTTTATCTTGTTTTATAAAGAAACCAAACATTGCTAAATCTCCCGCAGCACCTGATATATTAACAATTGATAATGTAATAAGTATTATAGAATTCGCTAAACAACCAATAATTAAAGTAATTACTCCAATTAATATAAATGGTGATAACAAAGATATTATTATATTTTTCTTATCAATAAACTCTCCACATTTACAATAAAATATTCCTTTTTCTAAAGCGACTCCAAATGTAATATTTTCCTTTCTCGCACCATTTACATAATAAGCTATCCCATGAATAATTTCATGAATAACCATCCATAAAAGTATTAAAGCAAAAAATAATACATAGGCAAACATTAATTTACTATCATCAATATCTATATTTATACTATGATTAGTAAAATTATAATATAACAATGTTAACAAAATAGGAATAACTAATAATAAAATAGATAAGCAAGTAATATATCCCATTTTATACTCAAATATATATTTATTTCTATTCTCTTTTTTCATCTTCATTATTATTCCTTAATTTAATATGTTTTTTAATTGTTTCAATTGTTTTAAATATTCTTCTTCATGCTCATAACCTGATAAATTACTAGTAGCCTGTGTTGTATTTATATCATTATTTTCTTCTTTATATATATGACTATTTTGTGTTTGCTTAACCAACTCATCATAACTTATAATAGCTTGTTGTTCTTGCTCTAATTCATATTTAGACATATCAATAGGATGCTCTTTAGGTAATTGTTCTAATTCTTTAGATATCTCTTGTAAATCTTTAACTTCTTCTTTAGAATAATTATCATTTTCTGCAATTAATTCCAACATAGAAGTATTTTCATCATCATTTATTTTCACACTTAAACTATCCCTCATTTCTTTATTCTGCAAATACAAAAGTAATAATATTGCTATTATAACAATAAATAAAATTATAAATAAAAAATATATAATTGGATTACTACTATTTGTACCTACTAGATCTAAAAAAAACATACTCTATCACCCCTGTATTTCATCTTATTAAGAAACTATTATATAAGGATTATCTATTGTTCCTTCACCTTTTACTTTTGCTTCAGTATTAATATTAATAACTGGTCTTATAGCTACCTTTGATGTAATTAACACACCATCTCCTAAAGCTCCATTTTCCAAAACATTCATTATAGAAATATTATTTTCTTGATTGATATAATAACTATTACTAGTCACATAACTACCATTAATATCCTCATTATATAAATAATATTTTTGATTAGGTATATTCTTATAAGCACCTGCCAATACTACTTCATCTATACTCAAAAGTCCAACCTTACCAGTATATATAGTTTCATTACAATATAAATCAGGAGCTGTATCTACAAATATTCGTTCATAAGATCTTGAATAGTTGATATTATTAAAACTATAACTAAAATCATTATCTGTACAAAAATCTTCATTCACAATATAATCACTATAATCACTTAAATTATTATCTAACCAATTATTTAGTTCATTAACTAAAGAAGACTCATTTAACAAAGCTAAATTATTTACATTCTCATTTTCATTTGTATTATAAGGAATTAACGTATCTAGTGCTCCATCTAGCACTAATCTAATTGAACTATCACCATTGATTCTAACTATTCTAAACATTAAATTTCCTAATTTGACATAATTATTTTGAACATCTCCTCTAAAGTAATAAGATGTTCCTTTATTATCACTTGTACTAATTAATCCTTCATTAATAGTAGAAGCCTCATTACCAACTCTACTAACTGGACTAACTACATCATTATTAAGTAAAATAAGATCATCAAATGAACTATTAGATAAAGATTCATTAACTACCATTAACTTTCCTTTAAAGTTAGCAATATTAGAACTATCTATTGTTACTGTATACCTAATAGTTTCTCCCACATTTATATATAATAAATTAAGTAATTGTAAATCTCCCTTATTTGAATCAAATTCTTCAATAACGTTATCTTCATAATCTTTTATTTTAATATTAATATTACTAGTATTAATATCATTTAAATACAAAGAATAATATATTTTTTCACTGGAATTATTAGTTAAAGTGATCTTAAATTCATGTTCTTTACTATCAAAATAATTTATCTCTTGTCCATCTATATAATTAACTACTAAATCTCCTTCATTAACAATTATTGCAATAGGACCTTCATTTTTAAAAATATCTTTAATTTTTGACCCAACAAGTGCTGCCAATATAACTAAAAAGAAAATAACAATTAACGAAAAAATAACTATTTTATATTTTGTATCTATATCCATAATTCTAGCCATATTTCTCACCTTTTTCACTTGTATTATACCAAAAAATAGTCCATCAAACAACAATCTTTAAAAAGACCTCAAATTTACGCAATTTTTTTATTATAACAATTAAAAAAACAATTTACTATAATTCCGTATATCCCATAGAAAATGAATAATAACATTTTTAAATGGAATAATAAATTTGGTGAGTAGTAATGATTGTTGAGAAGTTAAGAGAAAGTCGTGAATCTCTAGATATTAAACAAAAAGATATTGCAAAATTATTTAGTGTTCATTTTACAACAGTATCTGGTTGGGAAAATGGTAATGATACTATTCCACTAGCAAGACTTATTATTTATGCCAATCATTTTAATTTCAGTCTTGATTATTTATATGGACTTACAAAACATAACCTATCCTATAAAAAGATCGTCGTAAACCTAGAAACCATTTCTAGTAATTTACGTCTTTTAAGAAAAGCCAATAATCTTACTCAACGTGAATTATGTAAAAGATTAAATATTGCTGAAAGTTCATATTCTGATTATGAAACAGGTAAACGCTTAATTTCAACAACTACTTTATATGCTTTAACCACTATCTATAAACCATTTTCCATAGATGCTATATTTAATCGTCAAAGAATAAACCACTAGTTTATAAACTAGTGGTTTTATTTTATAAATATTTTTTAAAATTCTTAAAAGAACTACCTGATTCTAAATCCGTATTAGCTAATTCTTTAAATAATTCTTTTTGTTTACGATCAAGTTTTTCAGGAATTACAATATCTAAGACTACATACATATCGCCTTTTTTATTACGCGTAGGATCTTTAACACCTTTACCACGTAATCTTAATTGATCACCTGGTTGACTTCCTGAATCTATATCTAGAACAACTGTTCCTGTAAGAGTTGGAATTTCTTTTTTACAGCCTAATACAGCTTCTGTAATCGTTAAAGGAACATCAACATATATATCATTTTCTTTTCTTTCAAATAATGGATGATCTTTAACAACAAACTCAATATAAATATCTCCATTTGGTCCGCCATTATATCCGGCAGCTCCCTTACCAGATATTCTCAATTGATGTCCTGTATCAACACCTTCTGGAATCGTAATTTCTATTTCTTTATTTTTAACAACATGGCCAGTTCCATTACATTTACGACAAACTGTTTTAAATGTCTTACCTTTACCTTTACAATCAGGACAAGTACTTTCAGATTGGAAAACCCCAAACATTGTTCTTTGTTGGGTAATTACTCTTCCTCTACCTCCACAAGTACTACATGTTTCTTCGCCACTTCCACCTTTACCATCACATGAATCACACTCAGTATCTAAATCAATACCAATTGTTTTCTTACATCCAAAAACGGCTTCTTCAAAAGATAAATTAACTTTAACTAAAGAATCTCTACCTTTTGTTGGACGATTACTTCTAGCCCCTCTACTACGGCCTCCAAACATACTGCCCCCAAATAAGTCATCAAAGATACTTGATAAATCAATATCTTCGGCAGAGAATCCACCAAAACCGCCACCAAAGCCACCTTGAGCAGCTCCATTAGTATAAGCTTCATGACCTAATTGATCATATTGTCTTCTTTTATCAGGATCCGATAAAACCGCATAAGCTTCACCTATTTCTTTAAACTTAGCTTCAGCCCCCGGCTCTTTATTTATATCTGGATGATACTTTTTTGCCATTTTTCTAAAAGCACTTTTTATCTCATCAGCACTTGCATCTTTAGAAACACCTAATGTTTCATAATAATCTTTACTGCTAGCCATTATTTCACCTCACCCTCATAAATTTCTTTAAATTTATCAATTAATGAATCAAAATACTTAATAGCTTCTTCATAAACACTCTTATCTTCTAAATTAACTCCTAATATCTTAAATGCTTCACTTGGCCATTTATCTGATCCACTTTTTAAGAATTCAATATAATTATTAAGCATTACTTTATCACCATTTAATATTTTAGAGGCCACAGCTGAAGCTACACTTATACAAATAGCATAACTATATAAATAAAAATGCATATAATAATGACTTCTTGTAATCCATTTATTTTTAGCATATTTATCTACCTTAACTGCTGATCCATAATATTTCTTTAAAGAAGCTTTAGTCTTCTTATCCATAAACTCTTTAGTAATAGCTCCACCTTTATGTACTTCTTTATACATTTCTTGTTCTAATTTACCTTCTCTAACAGCTCCAAATAGATTAGAAGTAATAACTTCCAAAATATTAGCCACCCCAGCTAACTTTTCATCTTTAGTTTTACCATTATTAACTAAATAACTAGAAAGTAAACATTCATTAGTTAATGAAGCAACTTCCGCCACTAAATTAGCAACATAACGATATTGATACGGATTATTCTCATAACTATATTGATGATGAACATTATGTCCACACTCATGAGCTATCGTTGAAACAGAATCCAAATTACCATTAAAACTTAATAATATTCTTGAATCTTGCTTCAAAGATGAAGCTGAATATCCTCCACTACATTTGCCTTTATACTGACAATAATCTATATAGTGATTATCAATAATCTTCTCGTATTTTTCAGCATATTCTTTACCTAAAGGTTTAATAGCTTCTCTAACTAAATCTTGTGCTTCTTCAATCGTATATTCTTTTGAAGAAGCAACCATCTCTAAATTTAAGTCATACATTTTTAATTTATCAAAACCTAAAACTTCTCTTTTTAAATCAAAATATTTATGTAAAGATTCTAAATTATCTTCCGTTGTCTTAACTAAAGTCTTAAAAACTTTATCACTTAAATTTAACCCAAATAATTTTTGTTCCCAAGAATCTTTAAAATAATAAATCTGTGCCAATTTATCATTCATTTGAACATAACTATTTAAATAAGAAGCATTACTAACACTATATTGTTCTATCTTTTTATTAAATAAGTTATATACTCTTTTTCTAATATTTTCATCTTTATTTTTAGTAAGTAAACGATAATTAGTAGTGGCAATAACAACATTCTCTCCATCTACTTTAACTTTACCATAATCATGTTCATTATTAAGTAAATTAGATGACATATCATCAAAATGATTCATTGCTGTTGTAAGTTCATTAATAATTTGTTCTTCTCTTTCTGATAAAACATGTTCTTTCTCTCTATATATTTTATCAAGCAATGCTCTATATTCATTTAATGTATCATTATCATTAAATAAAGAAGTATATTCCTCTTGTTTTAATTTAAGCAATTCTGAATCAAAGAAACTTATATTGTTAGAAATAATAACGCCTAATTTTTCTGCTTTATTCTTCCGAATAACATTTTCTTCAATACCTAATTCCTCATCATCTTTCAAAAATGCATAAACATATAAGTCTTCAAATAAAGCTAAAGTCTCATATTGTAAATTTAAAAATTCATATAACTTATAAGCATCTTTCGTACAACCAACATAATTTTTTAACTCATTAGCTTTCTTTACTGTTTCTTCATATGTCTTATTAAATTCTTCTTCATTTTTAAAGAAGGGAGTTAAATCCCATTTATATTTTTCTGGTACTTCACTACGATTATTATATTTTTGCATGACTTCCTCCTCTATATCAGTTAAAAGTTCTAGTTTCCTAGAACTTTTACTAACATAATATTATTTTTCTTCGTAACTAGCTTCTTGAACATTATCATGTTTATCTTTTTTATTCTTTTTACTATCAGAATCGTCTTCATCATCACTAGTTGACTCACTATTTTCTGTTTCACGATTTTTAGCAGCTTCTTCGTAAACTTTAGTAGCTAAAGCCATCGCTTTTTCTTGTAATTCATCTTTTAATTTCTTAATTTCATCGATGTCATCATCATCCATAGCTTTTCTTAAATCTTTAATCTTATCTTCAGCTTCTTCTTTATCTTTAGAATCAACTTTATCTCCTAAATCTTTAATAGCTTTTTCAGTTTGGAAGATTAATGAATCAGCATCATTCTTAATTTCAACTTCTTCTTTACGTTTTTCATCTGCCTCTTTATTTTGTTCTGCTTCTTTCATCATCTTGTCAATTTCTTCATCAGTTAAATTAGTACTTGAAGTAATTGTAATACTTTGTTCTTTACCAGTACCTAAATCTTTCGCAGATACATTAACAATACCATTCGCATCAATATCAAATTTAACTTCAATTTGTGGAACACCTCTAGGTGCTGGAGGAATATTACCTAATTGGAATCTTCCTAAAGTCTTATTATCTTGTACCATAGGTCTTTCACCTTGTAAGATATGAATATCTACAGCAGGTTGATTATCAGCAGCTGTACTAAATACTTGACTCTTACTTGCTGGAATAGTTGTATTACGAGGAATTAAAACTGTCATAACATTACCTAAAGTTTCAATACCAAGTGATAATGGTGTTACATCAAGTAATAATAAATCATGAACTTCACCAGTTAATACACCACCTTGAATAGCTGCACCAATTGCAACACATTCATCAGGATTAACTCCCTTAGAAGGATCTTGTTTTAATTCTTTCTTAACTAAATCTTGAATAAATGGAATACGAGTAGATCCACCAACTAATAATACTTTATCAATATCTTTAGCTGTTAATTTAGCATCTTTAAGAGCTTTTCTAACTGGATCTAATGTACTTTCAAATAAATCCATATTTAATTCTTCAAATTTAGCTCTTGTTAATGTTACATCTAAATGTAATGGTCCATCATCATTTTGCGTAATAAATGGAATATTAATTTGTGTACTTGTCATACCAGATAAATCTTTTTTAGCTTTTTCAGCAGCATCTTTAATACGTTGCATAGCCATTTTATCTTTAGATAAGTCAACACCATTTTCTTTCTTAAATTCAGAAACTAAATAATCCATAATTCTTTGGTCGAAATCATCACCACCAAGTTTATTATTACCTGATGTTGATTTAACTTCAAAGACACCATCACCTAAATCAAGAATTGATACATCGAATGTTCCACCACCTAAGTCATAAACTAAAACAGTATGAGCATTTTCTTGTTTATCAATACCATAAGCTAAAGCAGCAGCTGTTGGTTCATTAATAATTCTTTTTACATCCAAACCAGCAATCTTACCAGCATTTTTAGTAGCTTGTCTTTGAGCATCATTAAAGTATGCTGGAACTGTAATAACTGCTTCTGTAACTTTTTCTCCTAAGTAGCTTTCAGCATCACTCTTTAATTTCATTAAAATCTTAGCACTAATTTCTTCTGGTGTATATTTTTTACCATTAGCAGAAACTTTATCTTTAGTTCCCATTTTTCTTTTAATAGAAGCGATTGTATTATCTACATTTGTAACTGCTTGTCTTTTAGCTGTTTCACCAACTAATTCTTCATCACCTTTAAAAGCGACAACTGATGGAGTTGTTCTATTACCTTCTGGATTAGTAATAACATGTGGTTCTCCACCTTCTAAAACTGCGACACAACTATTTGTTGTACCTAAATCTATACCTATAACTTTTCCCATATTTTTCTCCTCTTTCTATTTACTTACTTTTACCATTGCATGTCTAATAACTTTGCCTTTATATGTATAACCTTTTTGTAATACATCTACAACTGTATTAGGTTCAAAGTCTGGAGCATCCTCCATTAAAACAGCTTCCATTGTATTAGGATCAAATGGTTTATTTAAAATATCCATAACTTCTACTTCATAATTTTTTAAAGTATCACTTAAATTACCATAAATCATTTTAAATCCACTTAGGAATTTACTAACTTCATCTTCTAGATTAGTATCATCCATTTGAATAGCTCTTTCAAAATTATCAACAATTGGTAATAATTTTTTAATCAAATCTTCTCCTTCATATTTTAAAAGATTTGCTTTTTCTTCTTCCATACGACGACGCATATTTTGCATCTCCGCATTTACTCTTAAATATTTATCTTTTAAAGAAATAACTTCTTCTTGAAGTTTCTTTTTTTCTTCATCGTCTTTTTTCTTAAAAAAGCCCTTTTTTTCTTCTTTTTTAACTTCTTTTATTGGTTGAGTACTCTCCACATTTTCTTTTGCTGGTTGAGCACTTTCAGTTGTTTTTATTTTTTCTTCTTTGACTTCTTCTTTTACTGGATTCTCATTTTTTACTTCTGATGTTTCCACTTTTGTTTCTTTTTCCATAAGTCATCTCACTCTCTATCTATAAAATTTATAATAAGTCTAAAATTACTTACATAAATTATCTTCCTTATTCATCCTTTTCTTTTAATTCTTTATTAATGTATTCAAGTAATCCTACTACTTTGTCATATTCCATTCTCTTAGGACCAACAATCGCAATAGTTCCCTCTTCCCCATTAATTTTAAATTTACTTTTTACAATTGTGACATTTGGATCAAATTCTGATTGTTCACCTATATAGACATTAACACCATCGCCCATTTCTTCGATTTTTCTAACTAAAGATTCATCTTCAAATTTATTTACAATTCTTTTAATCTCATCAATATTATCATATTCAGGTTGCTTTAAAATATTAGTTTTTCCACTAAAGAAGACATTAGAACTATTTTTAGCAAAATCATTAAAGGCATCATAGAATATTTCATAAACTGTTTCATATTGTCTAATCGTTTTACTAATAACTGGTTTAACTTCAAATTCAAGCCTTTGACTAACTTCATTAATTGGTGTTCCAATTAACATTTTATTAATTATTTCACAAGTTTTAACTAATTCTTCCATAAAAATATTTTGAGGAATTGTAAATTTTTTATTTTCCACTATTCCTTTGTTAGTACAAACCAATGCGATTACTTGATTATTTTCAAGCGGAATAATATTTACCTGTTGTAAAGTATTATCACTTGAATTCTTACCTAAAACAACACTTGTATAATTAGTAATATCAGCAATAATTTCCATACATTTATTAATTGCATCACTAACTTGTAAATGTTGATTATGGAAAATAGTTTGCAATTTAAGCATTTCTTCGCCATTTAATTCTTTAGGTTTCATCAAATTATCTACATAGTACTTGTAACCACTTTCTGAAGGAATTCGTCCACTAGATACATGATTTTTTTCTAAGTATCCCATTTTTTCTAAAGCAGCCATCTCATTTCTGATTGTTGCTGAAGAAAGTTTGAATTTCTTACATAGTGTCTTACTACCTACTGGTTTAACGAATTTAATATAAGATTCAACTATTTCTTTTAATAGTTTTTCCTTTCTTTCATCCATTATATCACCACCGTTAGCACTCATAATTCATCAGTGCTAACTAAATTATAAATATAAAATTAGCACTTGTCAATAACAAAGTGCTAATTATCTTTACAAAGTCCTTTATATATTTCAATAAACTTCATTCCATTAGAAGCTTTAATTAAAATATTATCTCCTGTCTGCCAAATCTTCTTAATCATTTTTAAAGCTTCTTCATTATTCATAAAATAATATATTTTATTTTCTGCCAAACCCTTCCTTATGCATTCATCTTTTGTATACTTAATATCATTACCTACTAAAATAAGAATATCTATCTTATTTTGTTCAACTATATTTCCTAATTTTTCATGATATTCTTTAGAATAACTTCCTAATTCTAACATATCCCCTAAAATAGCTATCTTTCTTCCCTTTAACTTACCTAAATACTCTATAGCATACTTCATTGAATCTAAATTAGCATTATAACAATCATTAATAATCTTAATCCCTTTATACGCAACTATTTCCATTCGATTATCCGTTAAATCAAAATTACTTAATCCCTCTTTTACATCTTCTTTATCAATATTCATAAATCTAGCTATTGCATAAGCACATAAACTATTCATAACAAAATGTTTACCAGGAACATTTATTCTAAATAAATTATTATCAATCCTAAATTCACTATAATCTTCTCTACATCTTATATCATAAGCTTTATACATACTATCATTACTAATCCCATAAGTAATAAATTTTTCTTTATCTTTATTATCTAAATAATAATTATGTAATAATTGATCATCATTATTAATAATTAAAACTTTCTCTTTCATTCCCTCTAATATTTCTAATTTTGCTTTTAAAATATTTTCTTTAGAATTTAAATTGCCAATATGAGCTGTTCCAATATTTGTTATAACAGCAACATTAGGTCTAACCATCCTTGATAACTCACTTATTTCTCCCAAATTATTCATCCCAAGCTCAACTACCAAAACTTCATGATCTTCTAAATTAAATAAAGTTAAAGAAACTCCAATTTTATTATTATAATTCTTTATTGTTTTTAACGTTTTATACTTTTTTGCTATAACATTAAAAATTATATCTCTCGTACTTGTTTTACCACTACTACCAGTAATTGCTATAACATATAAATCTAATAAATTTCTTTTATAAATAGCTATCTGACTTAAAGCTTCTACAGTATCTTTTACCAAAATAATAAATTTATCTTTATCTATATCATCATCTATTATCGTATCTTCACCTAATATACAACCTTTACATCCCTTATCTAAGGCTTCTTTATAAAATAGATTGCCATCAAAGTTATTCCCTTTAATCCCCACATAGACATCACCTAGTTTAATCGTTCTTGTATCAATAGAAAAATTATTTACAATAGTATTTTCATCACCTAAAACTAATCTTCCTTTACAAACTTCTAAAATATCTTTTACAACAAGTTCTTTCATTAAACTCACCCCACGTCTTTATAAATAATATTATACTATATCAATAGATATTAAAAAATATTTCCTTAATAAAAAAATTTGTTATAATAAAATTAAGAAAAGATGTGAAAATATGAAATCGTCTAAAAAACATAAAATACGTTATCGTTTAAAGCCTAGTATTTCCCGATTCTTAATATATGCCTTAGTTTTTATTCTATTATCTATTTATGGTTACAACGGTATCTCTAATGCTATAAAAGATATTAAATATCGTGATACATATGAATATAAATTAACTACTTTAGGCTATTCTCTTGAGGATGCGACTAAATTAATTCAAATTCTTCCACCTGAAAAACTAGAAAATATCTTAAAAGAAGAAACTTATAATGAACTATACCATAACATTCTTAATCAAAAATATTTTTTACCCAAAAATTTTGAAAAATATATTACATATAAAATTTCTTATAATGATACATCTTATGAAGATACTATAGCCATTGTAAATGTTCATGCTGATAATGGTTGGTATAATGTTGAATACAATACTAACCCTGACGATGGATATCAACTTATCGTTAATAAATTTTATCATTTGCCAAGCAATTACGAAAGATCTGATTTAGAAAATATTAATCTATCTTATGCCTACGCTGATAATAAAGCAGCCGCTATCGTTATTGAAAATTTTGAAAAAATGCGTAATGATGTTATAAATAATTTAAATATTCACCTAATGATCAATTCCTCATATCGTCCATATAAAGATCAAGAAGAAATATACAATGATTATAAAAGTGTTAGTCTAAAATATGCTGATTCTTATGCCGCAAGACCCGGTTATTCCGAACACCAAACTGGTTTAGCTTTAGATATAACTTCTTTAGAACATCCTGGTCAAAAAGCCTTTACTGAATCAGAAGAATATGAATGGTTAAAAAATAATGCTCATAAATATGGTTTCATCTTAAGATATCCTGAAGGAAAAGAAGCCATAACCGGTTATAATACCGAAAGCTGGCACTTTAGATATGTTGGTACTGAAGTAGCTACCCAAATATATAATGAAGGTATTACTTTTGATGAGTATTATGCTTATTACATCGAAAAATAAAACTCTAGTTCATTAAACTAGAGTTATTTTTTTATTCTTCGTCTTCACTTGGTGTAGGAGTTCCAGGCACTGATTCTTCTGGTTCTGAAGAACTCTCTTGATTTGCCTTATGATCAACATAAGTTGAACCATTATATACGGATACAATATAGTCATTACCATTTTTACTTACTTTAAATGCTGGCGTTTCTGTTCCATAATAAGCATAATCACCTATCTTAATACCTTCAGTACTAATCTTATCTCCTTGATAATCATAAATATTTAATTCTGAATTACTATTAATTGCGGCAAAATAAGTACTATATAATTCTACATATTTAAATGTTTCTCTACCTACTTGAGATCCTTTGCTATCATATACAATATACTTATCTCCATTTTTAACTTTATAATAATTTAAATTACTATTATATCCTCTTATCTTACTATCAAAACCTACTGATTCATTAGAAGTACTAAATAATATTTTCCATTTATTAGTTGTATCTAATGCTAAGACATAATCACCTATTTTTTCCATTTTATTATAATTAAAGTAATACTTAGTACTAACATTTTCTCCATCAATTGTTAACATACCATATTTACCTTTTTTACCTAAAGCAATTACATCTATTTTACCATCATATAAAGTAACTTTATTATCATTATTTGCTGTATATGAATTAACATTTGTATATCCATTATCTACTAAAGCTTTTTTCGCTTCTAAATCATACAAAATTATATTATTAGTACCATCAGCTACAAAGACAAATCTTCTATTAATAATTGGTACACGACTCTTTCTATTTAGATCGCCACTTTTTACCATATCATTATTTTCATAAATTGTATCGGTAGCTAAGAAACAAGAATTATATTCATCTTCTGCAGCATTTACTTCATTAGGATTAGAACATGTATAAAAACCTAATAATTGTTCTTTTTCTAAATCTTCATAAAAATATAAAGATCCATCAAAATAATTTACATAATCATACTTAACATTAGCTAAAGCTTCTACTATTTTAACTGTTTTAACTTCTGGCGTAGTATTACCACTTTCATATAGGAATACTTTAATTTCATCTTTATTACTAACGTCAATATCAAAACTCATTTTTGTTTCACTTAATTTATCTTCATCATCATAAATATAAGTTTTGACATAATCACTATTCTTTAATCTTATATTACCTTCATTAAGTTTTACTTTATCTTTATCTTTAACATATAATTTACCATCTTTTACTAAAAACATATAGTTATCTTTAACTGTAATAAAATCATATTCACTATCGATTAAATCAGCTTTATAATCATAAACAGTATAATCACCAGATACTTTAGCAACTACAAAATTATCATTATAACTTTTAATTTCATAACTAGAACTAAAATTACTACTTAAACTTTTATTACTCTTATCAATTACTTTATACCCTTTATTATACTTAGCAATTAAGTTATTTTCGCCATTAATCATTCCTAGATATTCATATTGTGGTTCAATTAAGTCCGTAATTCCATCTTCGACTTTAATTAAACCATATTTACTATCATTACCAACAATAGCATAATTATTATCATATACTTTAACATCCATATATGTATCTAAAACCTTATCAGCTTTAATATCAAATAATTTAATAGTTTTATCATTTTCATCTTTATTATCAACAATAAAAGCATAATTACTATCAATAATTGGATATCTTTGATCCTTAGTTTCATTATTCTGATTTAACAAAACTGGAACATCAAACGTATCATTTATTTTATTAAAACCAACATAGCAAAGACTAGCTGATTTATTCTCACACTCATAAGTTCCTATTTCACTGCCATTTTCTTCCGTAAAATATAGTTTCCCCTCCTTATAATAAAAATTATCGGCTAAAACTGGAGCTTCTTCAACAGTTGGTGTTTCAGAAGAAGTTGGTTCTTCTTCATCTTTTTTTAATAAAACAACTAATAAAACAATTCCACAAATAATTAAAGCTAATAGTAAAACTATAATAGAGATAATTATTATCTTCATTTTCTTATCTAATTTGTTCCAGTTATTTTTAATTTTACTAAATAGACTTTCTTTTTTCACATCAACTTTTTCTAAAGCTTTATCTACTTCATTTTCTTCTTCTAACAAAGCTTCAGCCATCGCGATATTTTTTTCTGCTAGAGCCTCTTCAGCCTCCTCTTCCTTCTCCTTGTCTATTGCTTCATCAATTTTATCTTTATTTTTTTGCACACGGCTAATTTTTTCTTCTTCTAATTCTTCTCCATTTTCATCAAGATCTTTCAGTGTAGTAATTGGTTTCGTTTTGTCTAAATCTTCATCCATCATTATTATCTACCTTTCTAATCTAAAATGATTATATCATATTTCATTTTAATAGAACAAAAATTTTTATATAAACAAAAAAACTCAAAAGAGTTTTTATAATATTTTAATTAATATTTCATTCATAACATAAATATATTCCGGATTTATATAAATATATTCACCATCAACAATTAATTCTTCTTCCGCTAAAGCATTCTTTAAATCATATACTTCTTGCATATTAACTTCATATTTTCTAAAGAAATCCTTTAAATTAATCCCTTCCATTTTTCTAAAACCAAGCATTAATTCATTGTACATTTTATCTTCTTTACTTAAAACTTCTTCTTTTAATAAGAATTTACCATTAATATAATTTGTTAAACTACGCGTATTTTCATAACGTACACCATGAATATATCCTGAAGCTCCTAAACCAAAGCCAAAGTATTCATTATTATTCCAATAATTTAAATTATGACGGCTTTTCCTTCCTTTTAATGCAAAATTAGATACTTCATAATGTTCATACTTCTTAAGTTCTAATTTTTCACAAATATATTCATACATCGAAGCATCTAATTCCTCTGTAATTGGTAAAATTCCACTAATACCTACTTTTGTATTATCTTCAACAATCAACGAATAAGTACTGATATGATCAGGATTTAATTTTAAAATCATATCTAAATCTTTCTTTAAATCTCTCATTGATTCTTTAGGAATTCCATACATAAAATCGACATTTATATTATCAAATCCCATTTTACGCATTAACTTCATTTTCGTCACTGCATCATCAAATGTATGACTTCTTTCCATAAACTGTAATTTTTTAGAATTAAATGATTCAATACCAATACTTAATCGATTAACTCCATGTTCTTTTAAGAAACTAAGTAATTCTTCATTTATATCATTTAAATTACATTCAAATGTAAACTCTAAATCTGGATCTAAATTAAATTTACTTATAATATCAAATAAATACTTTAAATCTTTCATATCTAAAGCTGAAGGTGTTCCCCCACCAACATACATATTTTTTATTAATTCACCATCATATTTATCACTTATTTCTGCAAGTAACGCATTTAAATATTGAACTATCCAAGGTCCATGGTATAAAACCTTACAAAAATCACAATAACTGCATATACTTTTACAAAAAGGAATATGAATGTAAACACTATCCATTAAACCACTACCTTGCTACTTCCATTATATCAATCATCAAATATATTTTCTACTTCTTTGCCTAATTTAGACAATCCAAATTTATTTTTTTGACATTCTTTAAATTTACTAAATTTTCTTCAATCTTTTTTCTTAATTCCTCATTATATTCTTTAGCATTTTCTATTTTTTCTTTATATTCTAAAATCTTATCCATTATCTGTTCATCTTTTTTATCTAAATATTTTTTTACATATACGAAAAATAACTCTACTGTTGCCATAAAAATATTATGTTCACTAGCTATTTTTAAATATGATAAAGCTTGTTCTTCATCCTTTTTAACCCCTATTGCGATATTTCCATCCATATAAAAGTACTTAGCTAAATTATAATAAGCATAATAACATAACGTACGATAATTACTATCCAAAGCTTTATTATAAAAACTATAAGCTTTACTCATATCTTTTACAGGTATTCCTTGACGATAGTATTCCCCAACTTTATTACATGCCCAACTTTCTCCTAAAGTAGCTGCTTGTAAATAATAAGCAAAAGCTTCTTTATATTTTTTTTTCTTTTCTTCTAACTTACCCAAATTATTAAAGGCAAAAACATAATAATTATCTGTGGCTTTTTTAAAATACTTCACAGCCTCTTCTTCATTCTTTTCTAAAGGATAAATACCATTTAAATACATATTACCTATTTGATTACAAGCTGCCACATTACCTAAATCATATGACTTAACTAAAAATTCATAGCCTTTTTCTAAATCATCTTTACTTTCATTTCCTAAAAGTCCTTTTATATACATATTTCCAATCATATAATTAGCACTAGCATGATCCATCTTTGCTGCTTCAATTAAATAATTATAAGCTTCTTCATACCTCGGTATACCTTTAACATAACCATAATATTCATTAGATCCTAATTCAAAATTAGCATACGCATTGCCTTTCTTAGCTAATTCTTTCATTGAATAATCAAAATTAATACCTTCTCTTAATTTTAAAGACAAATACTCTTGTAAATCTAAAGAACTAATACTTGTATCATTTAATACATTATCTATTACTTCTTTTTTTAATTCATCTTCATATAAAGGTTGTCTTTTATATAAAACAATATATATTAATAGCTCCACCATTGCTTCATAATAATTATCTTCATCAATTAATTTTTTTACTTTATGAGTTAATTCATCTTTAACTAAGCGATCATTCTTCGCCAAATTATATAATTTATTAGTTAAATTAATCATGCTTTCATTACTATTAATAAAAGCAACTTTATTATCTTTTACATTATATATAACTCCATCAATAATTTCGATAATTCCTAAAATATTATTAACAAATTCTTCTTTATCTTTTTTATATCTTTTAACCTTATTTAAATAAATCTGTTTATAATCACTACCAATACTTCGACAACCTACACAATAATTATTTACTGTAGTATCATTAATTCCTTCTATTTCAAATAAAATACAAAATAATTCACTTTGTAATGCTGATGTCTTATTTTTGGAAAATTCTTTTATCAAACGAAATAAATTACCAATGCTTAAATGTTCATCATTATTATTTAATTTAATAAATTTTTTTTTCACTTTTATCACCACCTTAATAATATCATATTTTGTGGTTTTTTAAAATAGTATTGCATTATTCTGTGGATTAATATTGCTTTATCTTTACATAAGTCAAACATATTATTGTATTAAAGGAGGAAAAGACTATGAAAAAATTCTGGTCAAATTACAAACAAACAATTATTCTTTTAGCATCTTTAATTATTGGTGCTATAGTTGGCTTAATATTTAAAGAAAAAACCGAGGTATTAAAACCATTTGGTGATTTATTTATGAACTTAATGTTCGTCATAATCATTCCCTTAATTTTTTTGACAATTACTACATCTATTGCCAAAATAAGTGAACCTAAAAGGTTAAGTAAAGTAATCATTACTATCTTCGGTGTATTTATCATTACATCTTTAGTAGCTGTTGCAATTGGTTTAGTTTCTACTTATTCTATGAAACTAGTAAATCCTAGCGACTCTGAAGCTATTATTGAAACATTAAATGGTGATGAAGAAAGTGAAACAAGTGAAGAAGAAACTGAGCTAAATATCATCGCCAGAACAGTTCAAGCTATAAGCGTTAGCGACTTTAAAGATATCTTATCTAAAGACAATATTATTGCTTTAGTTGTTGTTTCTATTTTAGTTGGTCTAGCAATTAGTAAGCTTGGTTCTGAAGCTAAAGCATTTAGCGATGTCTTAGAAGCAGCTAACAAAGTTGTCCTAAAATTTGTTGACTTTGTCTTCCTATATGCCCCTATCGGCTTAGGTTGCTACTTTGCTTCATTAATCGGTACATTTGGAGCTTCAATAGCTGTTGGGTATGCTAAAACATTTGTAATTTATACTATAGTATCTATCCTATTCTACTTTATAATTTACTCATTATATGCTTTCATTGCTGGTGGTAAAAAAGGCTTTATTGCCTTCTGGAAAAATATTTTACCTGCAACTGCTACTTCAATTTCAACTTGTTCATCAGCTGCTTCTATTCCAGCTAATATCAAATGTTCTAAAGCTATGGGCGTTTCTGATGACATCGCTGAAACTATGATTCCATTAGGTACCAGTTTTCATAAAGATGGTTCTATAATTGGTAGTGTCTTTAAAATTATGTTCTTAGTATACTTATTCGGAACTCATCCTAGTATTTGGCAAGTTATTGGAGTTGCTTTAATCGCTAATTTACTTGTTACAGCTGTTCCAGTTGGTGGTGGAACAATCTCAGAAATGATGATTATTACTATGATGGGTTTCCCAGTTAACGCTCTTCCAATTCTTACTATCATCGCTACAATAATTGATCCACCAGCTACAATGTTAAACGTTGTCGGTGATACATCTTCTTCAATGTTAGTAGCTCGTATCGTCGATGGCAAACATTGGCTTGACCAAAAAACTAAAAAATTAAAAAAAAGCTTAATATAATTAAAAAGAAGAAGTTATGAAACTTCTTCCTTTTTATTGACATAATTTCTAAGTAAATTATAAATAACTGACATAGCTGGAACTCCAAATAACATTCCAAATACTCCACCAATACTACCACCAATTGTTACACCAACTAAAACCCAAAGACTAGGAAGGCCAACTTTACCACCCACAACTCTTGGATAAATAAAATTAGTTTCAATTTGTTGTAATATTAAAAAGAATATTACAAAGATAACACTATCTAATGGATCAACCATAAATATCAAGAAAGTTGCTACTATGCAACCTAAGAATGCTCCAAATATAGGTATCAATGCTGTAACTCCAACTAATACTGAGACAGTCGCTGCATAAGGTAAACCAATAATAAGCATTCCCATAAAACATAAAGTACCTAAAACGCAAGCCTCTAAAACCTGAACCTTAATAAAATTACTAAAAGATGAATAAGACATTCTTCCTAAACTAATAATAAAATTATATACCTTAGTATTACATAACTTATGTAATATTTTTTTGGCTTGTCTTGTAAGTCTTTCTTTATCAAGTAAAACATATATTGCAAAAACAACACCAATGAAGAAATTACACATAGCACTAAATAATGAATTAGCAAATACCATTGAATAATTAATAATTTTCTCCGAATTCTCCGTAATTAAATTAGTTATCTCTGTTCTTAATTTATTATTTTCTAAATTAACTATTTCTAATTCTTCTTCATTAAGACCAATTTTTTGTCCTAAAGAATAAATATTTTTTTGATATTCTGGAATATTATCAATAAATATTTTACTAGCATTTTGAATTTGTGGAATCAAAATAAACAATATAACTGCTACAAACCCAATAATAAGAGCTAAAGATAAAGTAATACTAAATACTCTTTTGCCTTTCTTCATTTTTTTAAGTATTCCATCTTCTATCATTTTTACTAAAACATTTAATATAAAAGCAATAATACTTCCAATAATAAAAGGCAAAAACAACTTAAATAAATTTTTTAATATATCAGCTAACCAACTATAATTCATTAAACATACAAATAATATAATTGCATAGGTAATTAACAATATTTTATCCTTAAAATCTTTTTTTGTCATAATACTCCACCATCTTCTAAAAATAATATTTTATTTATAATCTTCTTAATAAACTTATTATTTATTAATATATATATTATCATAGTTCCACTAATATTTAAAATATAATCATCAATATCAAAAGCTCCACTATTCATCAAAAACTGACAAAATTCAATCCCAATAATAAATAAACTAGCAATTATAAAGAATTTATACCATTTATTAATTATTGATATAATTCTTGGTATAAAGAATGCTAACGGAGTAAAAGCAATTAAATTACCCACAATATTACGTAAAAAATATTCTAAACCCATTCGACCATTTTTATAAGCATAATAAAAATTATTAATAGTTCTAAATGGTATTGTATTAGCAGTAATTTGAAAAGCTGTCTTCATTTTTTCAATATTCAAAATATCATCCATTCGATTAATTAAGTAATTTCTGCCAAAATATTTATCAAATAACGTTAAATTAAGAATCATAATTAAATATAAAATAAACCAAAATATTATATTAAATTTAGATAATTTATCAAAAATTTTATTTTCAGTTTTCTTAAAAAAGAATAAACCACAATACATTAAAATTACTACTAATAAAACTATTTTTATTCGATCAATTGGAGATGTAACATTAATTATCGAAAACTCTAAAATTAAATAATATACACTTAACAATGTTGCTAAAATATAACTAATTACACCAACAATATAATTTAACTTATTTTTCACGATACACCTCCACTATTATAATTATAGCAAAATTATAACCAAAAAAAAGATATAGCATCTGTCAACGCTATATCCCTGGTGGAAAATATCACTAAAGCTATTTGACAGAATAACTTTGACGATACTCACTGATCTAAAATCCACCACCGTACGTACAACTTAATAGTTCAGCGATTCGTAGATGGATTATTTTTCTGCAAAACTTATTTTAAAAAAATAAGTAAGGTAATAACAGACCATATTTCAGATCATAGGATAATAAATAAATTATTATCAGGGATATTATAAAAACAATATCCAATACATATAATAAATTAATAAATTTACTATATAGTATTAAGAGAAAAATAACATTTCCATCTACTTTACTATCAAGTAATATTACTATATCACTATTTTTTTATTCAGTCAATACATTTTTAAAAATTTTTTAATTCTTCTTCTCTTATTTCTTTTAATCTAGCTTTAACAAGTAATATAAGTTCCATTGAAGCATTTACTTTAGGCAAAACTATCAAACTATCCTGTAATTTAACCTTAATACTTTTTTCTGCATTTACTATACTAGCTTCTTTATGATAATCAAAATTTTCAATCGGATTATCTCTAATATAATCTTTTATATAATTTTCTATATCTTTTAAAACATATTCTTTTAATTCATAATTATCCATTTCCCTAACCCCATAATAAGCACCTACTAAATATCTAAAAGTATCTTTTAAATCCATATTATCACGCATAATCAATTAATAACAAGTTAATTAATATTTCTTATTGATTGATCCCTTTCTATTTATATTTTTTTATTATACAACTAGTTATATGATAAAAATCACACTATAGATTTGTTACTATATCACAGCCATTTTACGAACTACTTCAGAGTGACCAACTCCATTATAAATTATATCATAAATATATAATTTTATATTTTAAATATGATATACTATTAATGGTGATCATAATGATAATTAGATTGTTTCTTCTTGCTATTTTAATCTTTATTAATGGTCTGCTATCAGCAAGTGAAATAGCTTTTTTATCTATAGATAAATATACAATAAGTCATAAAAAGGATCAAAAAACCAAAAAAATCTTCAAAATGTTAGAAGATGAAAACACATTCTTATCAACTATTCAAATTGGTATTACTTTAGCGGGTTTCTTAGCTAGTGCTTTTGCTTCTGAAACATTTACTGATATTCTTATTGAAGATTATGGCATTTTCTTTATTAGTGCTAATTTTACTGAAAATATTTTAATGGTTGCCATAACTTTAATTCTTTCATATGTTTCCTTAGTCTTTGGTGAATTAGTTCCTAAAAAGATTGGTCGATCTAATCCTATGAAAGTCGCTTATTTAACAATTAACTTAATAACTTTTGTTTCTAAATTATTTTATCCTTTAATTATCTTACTCACTGCTTCCACTAATTTAATATGTAAAATTCTTCATATTAAAGAACATAATGACACATTAACTGAAAAAGATATTAAACGTCTAATAATTACTGGTAATAAAGAAGGAATTGTTGAAGAAAAAGAAAAAGAATACATTTTAAATATTTTTAAATTTAATGATAAAAAGGCTTCTAAAATAATGACACCTCGTAGTGCCATTACATGTTTAAACATTAATGATACTAAAGATATAATAATTAAAAAAATAAAAAGTCATCATTTTACTCGTTATCCTGTTTTAAAAAATGACAAAGTAATTGGTTATATCAATATTAAAGATTTTATCTATCTTCATCAAAATAAAAAGACTTTAAATTTAAAGGATATCTTACATAAAACTATATCCTTTGATAAAAATGAAAAAATTGACGATATCTTTCGTCTTATGCAAGAACAACATGAAACATTTTCAATTATCACCGATAATAACGAATTTATAGGTATTTTAACTATGGAAGATGCTATTGAAGAAATAGTTGGTAATATAGAAGATGAATATAATTAAAAAGATTGTTAATTAATTTAGTTAACAATCTTTTTTATTTTCTCTTTTAATCCATTCCATAATAAGAGCTACAATATAATTTTGTTCATTACTAGTTAACTCTCTTCCTTTAGGGATATGATGCCATTTTTCTAAACAACCCCTACAACAAGTCGCTGTTGCATGTTGGGCAATAAATACTGGGTGATTCTTCATTGGTGTTTGCGCTCCATCATTCTTAGGATTAGCTGAAGCTAACTTATTTTTTATAAAATCTTTAGCATGTTCTCTTATTTTATCGTAGCCTTTTTCATTTAAGTAAGCTAATTCTTTCTTTTTTAAATGAAAACTTCTTCTAAATTTCGACTTCCTTAATTCATTTAATTTAGTATCAATAATTACTTTAGCATTATTATTCATCTTTTATTCCTAAATCTTCAGCAAATCTAAGTAAATATCCATCCGGATCCATTACTAAAAACTCTTTATTTCCTAATAACTTATCATCTTCTCGATACCAATTTTCTTCGATAGGAAATTGTACTTCATAACCATTATTAATTAAATTATTATAAATTAATAAAACATTATCTACTTCTAATTGAAAATTAATTCCTCTTCCCAAAGGATATTCTAACTCACCTACTTGCCATTTATCGTCTTCTCTAATCTCTTGTAGCATAAATTGAATTTCTCCTAAAGAAAGAAAAACAAATAAATCTTCTTTTCTTTCATATTCAATCTTAAAACCACAAGTTTGATAAAACTTTAATGACTTCTTTAAATCTTTTACTGATAATTCTGGAATATTTTTATTAAAAATCATTTTTTATAATTCTTTCTTCCATAAACCATGTTTATTACAATATTCATAAACTACCATACCTGGTTCATAATCAAATGTTGCTTCAGCAACTTCTCCAGGTTTTAAGTTATATTTAACTACTGAATCACTATACTCAGCTGCAATAAAATTAATATAATGATCTTCATCCATTGGATGAGCTACTTCTCCTACTTTAACTTTTACTAAATCATCTTCTACTTCACATACTGGTACATGTTTCTCTAAAGCTGCATCCGTTGTATTAGCTTTTAATTCTTGCATAGCTTCTCCACAGCACATTACTGTACAATTTTCTTCTAACATCTCAATAAGTGTTCCACACTTCATACATTTAAATAATTTCATTTTAATCCCTCCACTAATATTTTATCACAAAAAAGATTCTATTTACTAGAATCTTTATCTTTATCATATGGATTAACATGAATAATAACTAAATATATTTCTGAAACTTTCTCACATATCTCTTTTTCCAAATCATTAGCAATTTTATGACTATCAAAAGTTGATAATTTACCATCTACAAATATTGAAAAACTTACTTGATATAAATATCCAACTGGTGTCGCATTAAAATGATTTATCTTAATAATTTCTTTATGTTTATCAATAATCCTTAATACTTTATTTTTTGTTTTATCTGGTATCGTTTTATCCATCAACACATCATAACTATCTTTAAATATTTTAATTCCTGTATAAATAATCCATAAAGATATTAAAATACCTACAATACTATCAACAAAATAAATTCCATAAAAAGAAAAGATTGCTGATAATAAATTAAATGATGTAAGAAAAACATCATTACGATGATCTTTACTATTAGCTTCAACTAATAAATTATTAAATTTCTTACTAATTCTTTTTGTATAAAAATATAATAATAACTTAATAAAGATTGTTACAATACAAACTACAACTAACCATATTGTAAATTCATAATTACTTTTAATAAATAAAGCTATCACTGAATCCCATAATATCTTAATACCTAATAAAATCATCGTTATACTAATTAACATTGAAAATATATATTCAGCCTTACCATGTCCTAAGTTATGATCCTCATCTGCTTCCTTACTGGCTATTTTAGAACCAATATAAGTCATTATTGAACTTAAAATATCAGAAGCACTATTAAAGGCATCGGCAAGCATTGCTTGACTAGATGATATTACTCCAACTACTATCTTTATTATAAAAAGAAATAAATTTCCTACTATTCCTAAAACACTTGCCCTTTTTGCTTCTTTAAAACGATTCATGTAAACACTCCTTTAGTGCTTTTTAATTATACCATATATTAACCTAATGCAACATCTAAAATCATCATTATCACAAAACCTATTAAAAAACCCAATGTATTTACTTTACTATCTTCTGTTGATTCTGGTATTAATTCCACAATAATAACATATATCATAGCTCCTGCCGCAAAAGCAAGTAAATATGGTAATATAACATTTACAATACTTGAAAATATTAAAGTAATAACTGCTCCCATTAATTCAAATAAAGCTGATATAATTCCATAAATAAAAGCCTTTGTTTTAGTCATTCCTTTATTTTTTAAAGGAAGTGACACTATTAAACCTTCTGGTATATTTTGAATAGCTATCCCTATAGCTAACGCATAACAAGCTGTTAACGTTACATTATGATATAAAATATAACTAGCAAATATTATTCCTACAGCACACCCCTCTGGTATATTATGTAAGGTTATAGCTAACATCATTTTATCAATATTTTCCCCTACTTTAATTTTCTTTTTATTTAATAAATAATCAATTAAAAAGAAAAAAACTATTCCAATAATTAACCCAATAGTTGCTGGTAACCAAGCTATTCCCCTACTCATATTAATAGCAGGTATAATAAGTGACCAAACAGAAGCAGCCATCATAACTCCCGCCGCAAAACCAAGTATTATTATTTCTAATCTTCTCGATATCTTATTTTTTACAAAATATACCATTATTGACCCAATAGCTGTACCAAAAAATGGTATTAGTATTCCCATTAAAACACTCATAATTATCTCCTTACACTACTAATAGTGTATGAAATTATTTATCTTTGGTAACCAAATAAAGTCATATAAAAAGTAGATTATTCATCTACTATATTATTGTTTTCATCAAACTTTATATTAATAACTTTTCGTGAAGCTAAATAATCGCACATATGAACAAATTTTTGTTCTGGAGTTTTAGGTATCGGTAAAATAACATCACTATAATTACTCGTATTAAATTTACCCATATGACTACTTATACAATCACAAACAAAATTAATATCATCATTATTAAGCATTAATTCCTTTTTATATTTTTTCAAGAATTCACAAGCTACTAAAGGATGATCAAATAATGTATATTGTGTTTCATCTTCACCTTTTTTTACACTATCATGTAATACTAAAGCCATAATAATTAAATCTTTAGTTCTCTGAGGAAATTTATATATCCCAAATAATTCATAAGCCAATCTAACAGCTGATTTAGTATGTCTTACTAAACCACCTTCTCCTTGCGAATAAGCAGGATGATATTTACCTGTTGATGAAGCTGGAATAGTAAAAAAATAATCTGGAATTTTATCTATCATTATAGCTAAAGATTCCCTTATCTCCTCATCAACAATATAACTTAATTCTTGCTTAAACACTTCTCTTTTATTCATACCATCACCGATACTATTATATCATAAATTAATCATTATGTTTCTTGTAAGTTAAAAATATATCTCTATTTTCAACTCCATCCTCTCGAAATTGTTTAACTAAACTATCTATTTGTTCTAATTGGTTCAACGTTAAGTCATACTTATCAATATCTTCTATTGGTAATATATATCCAATCTCTCCATCTAAAGTATCATAATATTTAAAACTATTTATATTTTTCAAATAATAATCAGTTGCTTCTATTTCACTTAAATCATCAGCTAAAACAGTTAAATAAACTTCATTATATAAATAATAAATTACTTCACTAAATAATATTAATAAAGCTAATATAATTTTCATTATAAGATGAACATCTATATTATATATAACAATTCCCGCAACAATTCCACCAACTATTGCCATAATTCTTTTAGCATAAATCATAAAACTATCTTTAGCTAATGTATCATAAGCATAATTCATATTATTACTTGCTTGTCTCTCCATATTTAAACGATATACATTTAAATTATGTCTACTTAACTTTTCTGTCTCTTCATGACCATCTGCATATTTTATTGTCATCTTATCATCATCAACTACAATATCAACAATAAAATTTTTACTTTCTTCCATACTTTTTGCAAAATCCATCATATTAATCAACTCATTTTCATTCTCATCTTTAATATTTCAGATGTATTATATTTTTCTTCTTCTTTTATTTCTGGTGTTATACCATCAGCTATTTTATTAATTAATTTAGGTGTTAATACATTTTGTATATCTGATAAAGTAAGTAAAAACCAATCTTCTTCTAAATTAGTATTAGGATCAATAACCTTTATCTTAAAATCTTCTTTTCTTTTTAAAAATTCATCAGCTGTTAAAATAACATTAACATTATATCTATTATCATTTATAATATCAGATTGTTTTCTTTGATAACAAATAGTTCCTACAGCTAATATCATAATAATTATAATTTGTAAAACTTTTGGTAATGGTATAGTAGCTGTTAAAAAAAGACCAGCTACTGCCATTAAAGCTTCAATTAATTTCTTTAATGTTGCATTTTTATTTTCATCAAATACCTTTTCTACATATTGATCACGATATTCTAAATATTGTCTTTCCATCATCATAATAACTTCATTTAAACTTCTTATTGTAAAAGGTCTTTCCTCTTGTCTTCCTGAAGCATAATTAATTAGATACGAATTAATATTCTCCTTTAAAGCTACCCCTAAAATAAACTTATCTTTATCTTCTTCATTCTTCGTAATATCAATCATTATAATACCTCTTTTTCATTAAGTTATTATTCTAACTTTAAGGCATCAAAAAAGCAAGTATAATTACTTACTTATCTGATTTTAAAACCGCTAAAAAAGCTTCTTGTGGTACTTCAACTCTTCCCACCATTTTCATTCTTTTTTTACCTTCTTTTTGTTTTTCTAATAATTTCTTCTTACGAGAAATATCTCCACCATAACATTTAGCTAAAACATTTTTTCTCATAGCACTTATATTTTCTCGCGCAATAATCTTACTACCAACACTAGCTTGTAAAGGCACTTGAAATAATTGACGAGGTATAATATCTTTTAAACTTTCAACAACTTTTTTACCTCTATTATAAGCTTGGTCTTTATGGACAATAACACTTAAAGCATCAACTATATCACCATTAATCAATATATCCATCTTAACTAAATCAGATGCTTTATAACCACATAATTCATAATCAAAAGATGCATACCCTTTAGTCATACTTTTTAATTTATCAAAAAAATCATAAACTATTTCTGCTAAAGGTATTTCATAATGAATATTAACTCTTGTTGGATCTATATAATCCATACTTTTATAAATACCTCTTTTATCTTGGCATAATTCCATAATTGGTCCAATATAATCACTAGGTACAAATATATTAGTTCTAATATAAGGTTCCCTAATTTCTTTAATTACTCCACGTTCTGGCATTTTAGTAGGACTATCTATTAAAACAGTTTCTCCATTAGTTAAATCAACTTCATATATTACTGATGGGCTTGTCGCTATAACATCTAGATTAAATTCTCTATCTAATCTAGTCATTATTATATCCATATGTAGTAAACCTAAAAAACCTGTTCGAAAACCAAAACCTAAAGCTTCGCTTGTTTCTGGTTCAAAAGACAAAGAAGCATCATTTAATTGTAATTTTTCTAAAGCTTCACGTAATTGTGGAAACTTATTAGGTTCTACCGGAAATATTCCACTATATACCATTGGTTTCATTGGTTGATAACCTGGTAATGGTTCTGTTGCTTCATGACTTAACACTGTTAAAGTATCACCAACTCTTACACTCCTAATATCTTTAATTGAACCACTTATCCATCCAACTTCACCAGATACTAATTCTTTCTTTATTTCTTCTTTCGGATGGCTAACTCCTAATTCGACAACATCATAACTATCTTTAGTTGCTAACATTTTCATTGTATCTTGACTCGTAATCTTACCATCAAAGACTCTTACTAAAGCTATAACTCCTCGATAAGCATCAAAATGACTATCAAAGATTAAAGCTCTCGTTGGAGCATTATTATTTATTTTAGGAGCTGGTATTCTATCGATAATCGCTTTAATTAAATCTTCTACTCCCTCACCAGTCTTACCACTACAAAGTAATACTTCATCCTCATTAAATCCTAATACATCTTTTAATTCTCTTAATACTTTAGGAACATCTGCATTAGGTAAATCTATCTTATTAATAACAGGAATTATTACTAAATCATCATTCATCGCTAAATATAAATTAGCTAAAGTTTGCGCTTCAATACCTTGGGCCGCATCAACAACTAAAATAGCTCCCTCACAAGCCGCCAAACTTCTTGATACTTCATAACTAAAATCGACATGTCCTGGTGTATCAATTAAATGTAATATATACTCTTCATTATTATATTTATATTTAAGTTGTACAGCATTTAACTTAATAGTAATACCTCTTTCTCTTTCTAAATCCATACTATCAAGTATTTGTGCTTTCATTTCATGTTTATCTACTCCACCTGTAATCTCTAATATTCGATCAGCTAAAGTACTTTTACCATGATCAATATGAGCAATAATAGAAAAATTACGAATATTTTCTTGCTTCATAAACATCACCTAAAAAGGATTATATCATAAAATTAACCATAAAAAAAAGATTATCTAGTCTTTTCTATGTTGTACACATATAACCACCAGTTTTAAAAGTATATAAAAATGAATCATATGTTTCAGTTTCTTTTTGATAACCTATTTTATAAGTATTATAATCCAATTCTTTTAAATTTATATAAGCCTGTGTTGGTGCCGAAAATATTATTTCTGGATTACTTATTTCAAAATAACCAGCATAAGTTTTTAATCTATTTTCATATAATTTTTGTAAACTTTCTAAATCATTAACTACTGTATTTCTATAATATAAAGCTAAAGATACATCTGCTCGATAAAATCTCTTAGTATTTGCATCAAATTTAGCTATTATTTGTTCTATCATACTAGTAGGATAAATAACTCCATCTTTTTTTATATCACTTTTAGATGAAGATGTACAAGTAATAGTCAAAATCTTTTCAGGTGGATTTTCATGCTCCGTCGGCGTACTTGAATTATTTGGATTAATATTCTCTGATCCACTATCAGTTTGATTGTTATTTGAATTATTACTACCATTATTACTAGAATTATTACCTGTAGAACTATTATTAGATGAATTATTATTTCCTGCAGAACCATTATTCCCAGTAGAGCCATTGTTTCCAGATGAACTATTATTTCCTGTAGAACCATTATTGGAATTATTTTCACTACCATTACCAAAATTTTCAGAACCATCACTAGGTTCACTACTTTGATTATTATCTTCATTACTAGGTGTTTGAGGATTTTCAATATTTGGTTCATCTACCTGATTATCTTCTGTTTCTTCATCTCTTTTTAAAAAACTACCATCACCACTTATTTCTTTAATATCGCCATCCTGTTTTTCATTAGTTAAAACAGCACTTTTATATCTATTAGATGATATAGCAATACATATTCCCATAATAGATAATCCAAACATAACAAAAACAAAACTTATAAAAAAAACATCCATAAGTTTAGAATCTTTAATACTTTGTCCAAAAATAGTTTTCGTTTTATTAATAATAGTATTTAATTTTTGTTTAAATTGTTTCATAATAATTCACCCTATTATTTATTTAAGTATAAAATAGCCTTAATTAAATATCAATAGATAAGAATTCTACATAACACTTATTAGACAAAAAAAGAAGATATTATTTATCTTCTTCATAAG
>CANQFI010000003.1 GCA_947598455.1 uncultured Bacilli bacterium
TATCGCCTTAGGCATAATTGTCTTATTATATTTCATCCTAATGAAGTAGAGTAATCTACTTCTTTTTATGTTATAATTTATTTATTAGAGGTGTCCTATGATTCCAGAATTTTTAAATAATTTATTAAATAGTTATTATGACTCAAAAACAGTTACTGAAATAATCGATGGTTATCAAAAGAAAGTTGTTACATTACGAGTTAATACTATTAAAAGTAATTTGAACGAAGTAAAAGAAACATTAGCTAATAATCAAATAACTTATACATCAGTACCTTGGTATAGTGATGCTTTAATAATTGCTAATGCTAATGAAGAAAGAATAAGATCTTTAGATATATATCATAATGGTTATATTTATTTACAAAGTCTATCTTCTATGTTACCACCTTTATTTTTAAAACCTAAAGAAAATGAATTAATTTTAGATATGGCTGCTGCTCCAGGTGGTAAAACAACAGAGATAGCTGCTCTAACCAATAATAAAGCCATGATAACTGCTTTAGAAAAAAATAAAATTCGGGCTGAAAAGCTAAAATACAACCTTGAATTACAAGGTGCTAAGAAAGTTTCCGTTTTAACTATTGATGCTCGTAATATTGATGAATATTTTATGTTTGATAAAATTCTTTTAGATGCACCATGTAGTGGTAGTGGAACTTTAAATAAAGATTCTATAGATGAACGTTATTTTAATTTAGATTTAATAAATAACTCATCTAAAACGCAAAAAGCCTTATTAGAAGAAGCTATTAAACATTTAAAAGTTAGTGGTGAACTTATCTATTCTACCTGTAGTATTTTAAAAAGTGAAAACGAAGAAGTCCTAGACTATCTATTAAATAATTATTCTAATATCAAGTTAGTTAAATTTGACCTTCCAAATATATCTACTTTACCATTACTCCCATCTACTAAAGAAGAAGTTTTAACTATTAAACCAACTGCTTACTATGAAGGTTTCTTTATTGCCAAACTTAAAAAAATTTCTAAGTAATTAGAAAATTTTTTTATTTAAAAGGAATTTCTTCTTCCATCTCTAATATATAAAGTAGAAGGAGTAATATATGACCAGAATAAATAATAAATATAAATTAAAAATGTTAGATTTTCATCCTATATCTTATGACTTAATATTTAAATCATTATGGTTAAATGGCGGACCAAATACTAAGAATTTCTTCTATCGTCTTATAAATAGGTTAGTTGGATATGATGTATCTGATTTTACTTTTTACTATAATGAATTACCAGTAAGTAAATATAATGTTGTTTTTAATAGAATAGATATTATTTTAGTTTCTAAAGATAAAAGTCGTAGAGTAAATATTGAATTAAATAGAAAATATAAAAAATCATTAATGAATCGTAATGAGTCTTACTTATATCGTATAGCTGGTAATTTTTATAATAGTAAAGAAAAGGATAGCTATGAAAAACCATTATTAGTTGATCAAGTAAATTTAAATTGTTTTGAATCTCCAGATAATAAAGCTCTTCATCAAAGTACTTTTACTATGAAAGATCAAAAAAATAATTTGGATTTAAAAAGTATTAGAATTATTAATGTTTATCTACCAACAATGTCTATAAAATGTTATAATGAAGATACCGAAGCCGCACTTGACTATAAAATGTTTATGGCTCGAAGTTTTGATGAAATGGCCGAATATGCTAAAGGTAATAAAGAAAGGATGAGTGTATTGAAAACTTTAGAACAATTAATGGCTGAAGACGAAAATTATATGACAGATGAGGAAAGACTTGCTTTTGCTAAAGCAATGGAAAGAGAAGTAAGAATGGAAGAATATAAAAGAGGTCTTAAAGCCGGAAAAAGAGAAGCTAAAAGAGAAGGTAAAAAAGAAGCAGCTAATATCATTAATAAATTATTATCAAGTGGTATGTCAAAAGAAGAACTATCCCAAAGACTTAATATGCCTCTTGATAAATTTCCTAAAAATAAAAATACTATTAGTCTTTAATAGTATTTTTTATAACCATACACCATATGTAATAGCTGCCATTGCTAAAAGTAATCCAGCTACATAAAATACTTTTACAATATCTTCTTCAGACCAACCTAATTGCTCAAAATGATGATGCAAAGGGGCCATTTTAAATATCTTTTTCTTAAAATAAATAATTGATATCATTTGAATTAAAGAAGATAATGTTTCAACAACGAATACACCACCAACCAATGCTAATGATAATTCATGTTTAGTTAAAATAGCTGTAGCTGCTAAAGCACCACCTAAAGCAAGCGAACCAGTATCTCCCATAAATACTTTAGCTGGATGAGAATTAAATAACAAGAAACCTAATAAAGTACCTACTAGTACAAAACAAAATATTGCTACTTCCTGATTACCAATCATCCACTTCGCATTCATTGCTAACATTCCATAAGCTAAAAATGCTATTGCTGATAATCCAGTTGCTAAACCATCTAAACCATCAGTTATATTAACTGCATTTGAAGTACCAACTAGTAAAAATAAAATAAATAATCCATAAAACCATCGTAAATCAATATCTAAACCTAATGCTGATATTTCCAAAGTAGGTGATCCACCATTAGTAATATATATATAGAAAAAAACTAAAGCAATCGCTGTTTGACATAATAATTTAAATAAAATACTTAATCCCTCATTATTATGACACTTAATTTTAACATAATCATCAGCTAGTCCTAAAACACCATAACTAGCAAAAACAATTAAAATAATTTGCAAGTTATACGAAAGTTCAATACTACCTTTGAATTTTAAAAGTATTAGTGTAATGATTGTTGGTATTATAAATATTAATCCTCCCAGAGTAGGAGTACCATTCTTTTTTAAATGTCTTTCTCCAATTGTTGTACTAACATTTTGTCCAAATTTAAATTTTTTTAATATAGGTATTAATATCAGTCCAGCTATAATAGATAAAATAAAACCAAGCATCATAGCCATTGCCGCTTTAGCCAAAACTAGCATGAAAACACCTCTTTCTATCAAAAATTATACTACAAAACCTAATATTTAAGTTTACCAAAGTATAAAATTGACATATTTATATACAAATTAACCTAACATTATTTTTATTGTTCCATTTTCTTTAATATATATGTCAGGTTCTGGTTCTTGATATATAATTTTTTCACCAGTACCACTATATTCAACTTTAAATCCTTTTAGTAATGAACTAGCTTCTTTTTTAGTTAAATTTAATACATTAGGTGCTTTAACATATTTAGTATCTAACCAAGTATATTCTCTAGGTGTTACTTCACTTGATGGTTTAATCTCTCTTATACTTATAATATTTTCCATAATTCCTTTAGCAATCGGTGCTGATACGGTCCCACCATACTGTGTAATTCCTTTTGGATTATCAATAGCTACATAAACAACATATTCTGGTTTATCAGCTGGAAAAAAGCCCATAAATGAAACAATGTAATTACCTGTCATATATGTTCCATTATTTACTTTTTGAGCCGTTCCAGTTTTTCCTCCAACTCGGTAATTTTCAATATAAGCATTTTTACCAGTTCCATTAGCTACCACACTTTCTAAAGTATATCTAACTAGTTTAGAAGTTTCTTCACTAATAACTTGTCTTACTTTAGTTGTTTTATTTTCTAAAACAATCGTCTTTGTTTCTGGTTCAGTAATATATTTAACGACATAAGGTTTGTTTAAAGATCCTCCATTAATCGCCGCTGATACTCCCGTTACTTGTTGAATAGGGGTAACACTTATACCTTGACCAAAAGAAATAGTTGCTTGTTCAACTGGACCTATATCTTTTAAGTTAAACATAATACCTTTACTTTCGCCATTTAAATCAATTCCAGTTTTATCCATAAATCCAAAATTTTTTACATAGTTATATAATCTTTCTGTTCCAAGTCTTTGACCCATTACTACAAATCCCGGATTGCATGAATTTTCAACAACCTGTAAAAATGTTTCTGCTCCATGACCCCCAGATTTCCAGCATTTTATTCTAGCACCTTCTACATTTATTCCGCCACCATCAAAATAGGTATCTGTAAATAAATTAACTGTCTTTTCTTCCAAAGATGCTGCTAAAGTCAAAATCTTAAAAGTTGATCCTGGTTCATAATTCTTCCAAATAGGCAAGTTCCGATTAATTGTTTCTAAATCATAATCCTGATAATTATTAGAATCAAATGTTGGTCTTGAACCCATTGCAAGTATCTCACCTGTATTTGGATCCATTACAATAGCTAAAGCTGATTCCGGTGCATACTTAGCATCAGCATTTTCTAATTCCTTTTCTAAAGATAGTTGGATATCAATATCAATTGTCAAAGTAATGTCCATTCCATTTTGTGCTTGTTCATATATTTCTAAATTATTTAATCTATTACCTTTACCATCCGAAGTATACTTAATCGATCCATCTTTGCCTGTTAAATAACTATCATACTTTAATTCTAATCCAGATAATCCTTGATTATCTATTCCTACATAACCTAAAACATGTGCTAAAACACTACCATAAGGATAATATCTTTTAGCTTCTTTCATTAAATACAATCCATCTATATTAAGATTATTTATTTTATCAGCTGTTTCACTATCTAATTGTCGTCCTTCTGGATTTACTTTTTCTAAAGAAGTTCTTTTCTTTAAATGTGCTAATATATCATCATAATTAGCATTAAGTATTTCACTTAATTTTTTTGCTGTCTCTTCTTTATCTTTTATTTGATTAGGCACAACATATAAAGTAGTAGTTGTAATATTAGTTGCTAAAACTTTACCATTTCTATCTAGTATTTGACCTCGATCAGCCGTAATTGGTAAATTTCTTTGCCATAAAGAAGAAGCTAAATTATTTAATTTATTATAGCTAAATACTTGTATCCAAAATATTCTAATTAATATAATTACTAAAATAGCAAATATTCCACCTAAAACAATTTTAATTCGTAATTGTTTATCTTTAATAAACATATAATCACCATTACATAATATGATTAAATCCATTATTTTATCATCGCAACATTGAAATAAGATATAATATTTGTTAAAATATTTAAAGTAGTCAGGAAGTGATATGATGAAAAAAATATTCTTTATTATAGTTTTATTTTTTGTTAGTTATCTTCCTGTAAAGGCTATCTCTTTACCAGTTGAAGTAAGTGCTGATGCTGTTGTTTTAATGAATGCTGATACTAAACAAATTGTATATGAAAAAAATCCTGATAAAAAGGAAATAATGGCTAGTTTAACAAAACTAATGACTGTTTATACTGTTTTTGATAATATTGAAAATATTGATACTAAAATTACGATTAGTGATGCTGATATTTATAATTTATGGGGCTATACAGTAGTAGGTTTAGAAGTAGGGGATCGTGTAACTTATCGTGATTTAATTTATGGTGCGTTATTAAAGTCTGGCGCCGATGCCGCTTTAGCTTTAGCTAATCATACTAGTGGTACTGAAGAAGAATTTGTTAAATTAATGAATGAAGAAGCTCAAAAATTAGGTATGCGTAACACTCATTTTACTGATTCATATGGTGGTGATGATGGCAATATCTCTACAGCTCGTGAAATGGCTTTATTTTTAAATGTCGCTTTAGAAAACAAAGATTTTAAAAAAGCTTTTGGAACAAATAGATATCAAATGAGTAATGGTTTAGAAGCCATCAATTATACTGAAGCTATCGAAGTCTTTCATGGCCTTGATACAGAACTTTTAACTGGTAATAAATCAGGCTTTACTTTACCAGCAGGTCTTCTTTTAGCCTCAACAGCTACTATTAATGGTATCAATTACATTTTGATTGTCTGCAAATCTGATGTTAATTCTTATTATAGTACAGCTATTTTAGAAACTCATAAAATCTATGATTATGTAAGCAATCAAAAATTTATAGAAAAAACTATAATTCCTAAAGGTACTATCTTAAAAACAATAGAAGTTGTTGGCGGAACAACTAGTGAATATGTTGTAAGTGCAGAAGAAGACATTATTGCTACTATCGTTGAATCAGATACTTCTAATATAACATATGATTATAATATAACTGATTCTATTAATGCTAAAAATAAAATAGGGGACAATCTAGGCTACATCGATATTTTAGTCGATGGCGAAGTTATATATACCTATAATGTTTATTTACATGATAATATTTTTACTCAAAATGAATCTCATCTAGTTATCTTAGTTATTATTATCTTAGCATTTATTATAATTGTTTTATTTAGTGTTAATATCTTTAATAAAACTAAAAAAACTAAAAAGTAATATGTTAAAACATATTATTTTTTTATTACATAAATAATATTATTTAATAGGTGATTAAATTGAAAATCGATAAAATTCTTTTATTTTCAACTATTATTCTGATACTATTTGGTATTTTAATGGTTTATTCATCAAGTAATGTATGGGCTTTATATAAATATGGCGATGCTTATAAATATGTTAAATCACAATTCATCTTTTTTATTATTGGTCTTTTTGTAATTAATATCATTATTCATATAAACCCTAATCTATATGAAAAGTATGCCAATAAGATTCTTTTAGTTTGTTTTATTTTATTAGTTTTAGTTTTAATACCAGGTCTTGGTAAAGTAAGAAATGGTTCTCGTAGTTGGTTTGGTATTGGTCCTTTAGGTATTCAACCATCTGAATTTAGTAAGATAGGTTTGATAATTTATACTTCTAAGTATCTAGCTCATAATAATAAATATATTAAAGATATCAAAAAAGGCTTACTACCATTATTTCTAATTATTTGTTTATTCTTCTTACTTATTATGTTAGAACCAGACTTTGGTACTGCTATGGTTATTATTTTAACTTTAATAGGTCTAATATATATATCTGGACCAAAATTAGGTTTTTTTATTAAAATAGGTTTAATCGGTTTAATAGGTATAGTTATTTTAATTGCCATAGCTCCTTATCGTTTACAAAGAATTATTTCTTATCTTAATCCATGGAGTGATCCTTTAGGAGCCGGTTTTCAAATAATTCAAAGTTTATATGCTATTGGTCCATCTAGTTTATTAGGGCAAGGCTTTGGTAATTCTATTCAAAAAAATTTTTATCTTCCAGAGCCTCAAACAGATTTTATCTTTAGTATTATAGCTGAAGAATTTGGTTTCTTAGGTGTCTTATTAGTCATAACATTATTTTTTATTATCTTTTATCGTTCAATAAAAATAGCCTTAAATGAAAATGATTTATTTAAAAAATATTTAGTCTTTGGTCTTTCTTTCGGTCTTATTTTACAAGTTATCTTAAATATTTTAGTCGTAACTGGTACTATCCCAACAACTGGTATTACCTGTGTCTTTTTATCATATGGTGGTTCTTCTTTGTTAGTAAGTATGGCAAGCGTTGGAATTATTTTATCTATTAGTAAAAAAGAAACTATGATAAAATAATAAAACAAGGAGTAAATTATGAAAATAACATTAGCTAGTACTTCTAAATATAAAAGAAGTATTTTAAATCGTGTCATGTTAAAACATGATAGTATCAAACCAATCTGTGAAGAAAAATCAGATAGGAAAGATCCATATGAATACTGTATGGATATTGCATCTCAAAAAATATTTAGCATTGAAAAAGAGGTTAAAGAAGGTATTATCATTGCCTTAGATTGTATTGTTTTAATTAATAATAAAATAAGTGAAAAACCTAAAAGTATAGCTGAAGCTAAACAAAATATTAAAGCTTGTTCTAATAATATAGCTAAAGTCATAACTGGTATAGCTATTAAAAATCAAGATGCTAATAAATTAATAAATGATTATCAAGAATCAATAGTTTATTTTAAAAATATAACAGATGATGATATTGATTTTTATCTTAAAAATGAACCAGGTATCTTAGAATCATCAGGATTTATTATTGAAAATATTGCTTCTAATTTTATTGATCATATTGATGGTAGTTTTTATAATGTCTTAGGTGTTCCAGTTGAAAAAATATATAGTATTTTAAATGAAATGAATATTTATTTAAAAGATATAAACTGATAGAAAATTCCTAGGCAATTTGCTAACAATAGCATTTTTATTATTAATTATAACCCATTTAAAAAAGCATATGATAAAAAATATCAAGAAGTTTTTACTACTCAAAAAATGACTTTATTTTATATTTGCTAAAATATAAAATAAAAATTTGACAATGAATCTCACTAATGCTAGAATCTAAACTATAAACGGAGGGTTTATAATGGGAATTAAAAAATTTAAAGAAAACGCATCAAAAAATAATCTTTTAACAGGTGCTAAAAAAGTAGCAGTTGCTACAACTTTAGTTGCTGCCATGATGGTTTCAATGCCAAGTGTTGCACATGCTGATGTACCTGCTGCTTACATTGTTGGTGATGCAGAATTAAGTGAAGACAGAACTTACATTAAAAAACAAGATGGAATAGATATTAGAAATTATTTTGAAGGATATGATATATATGGTTATTCTAATGTATCAGAAGATGAAATAAGAAAAGCAATCGAATTATCAAATGTATTAAATGCTTATTATTTATCTCCATTATATTATACTAATACTACTAAAAATGAAATATTATCTTTAGATGTTGATGGTATATATAATGAATATATAACAGCGCCTAATGATAATGGTTATCAAGCATTCTGTGATAATAACTTAGTTAATAAACCAGCAATTGATGCTTATACATTATTTGCTTGTGGTACAGTATCTCGTAATATCAAAAATACTATTGCTAACGAAATTTATAGCATAATATATAATGAACATCCATATAGTGAAATTACATATCCAACTATTATCGTTAATGATAGTGAAGCCTATGCTGTATTTACAGTTGATGGAACTGTTCAAAAAGTAACATTACTTGGTGATATCATTGATACCATTAAAACAATATGTCCAGCTTTAGATAATAGATATAATATGGCTTTAAACAATCTTTCTGGTTTAAGTAATGACTATGAAGATTCATTTGCATATAATGGAGTTGATAGATATACTAAAGAATCTGTATGGTTATCATTTCCAGATGATTCTCGTAAAACAGATTTAACCACTGCTTTAGATTTAAGTACTAAAATATATAATTCTGACAATTGCGAAATATCAATTGAAGCTCCAACAAGTTCTCTTACTCTTTCTAAAGAAGAAAAAAAAGAATTAAGAAATTTAGGCTACAATCATAGTGAATTAAAATATGCCACAAAAAGAAATGCTAGCATTAATAGTGTTCCAATATATACATTTAAATAATTGAATAATTGATTATAATATAGTATTATATTAAGCAAGGAAGTGATGATTATGTTAAAAAAAATATCTCTAACATTTTTATTACTTTATATGAATTTTTAAGACTTATTATCTTTTTTGGTAATAAGTCTTTTTTTGGAGGTTAGTCTGAAAATAGAAATAAAGATTATTTTAGAAGAATTGATAAAATAAACTTTATTCAAAATTTCATGGCTATGTGTGCCTTGAACGAAGAGAAAGGAATGAAGGTTAATATGAAATATCAAAGAATTTTATTAAAATTAAGTGGTGAATCATTAGCAGGGGACAAAGGTCATGGTATTGATTTTGAAAGGGTTTTAGATATTTGTCGTGAAATTAAAGAAATAACTACTTTAGGTGTTGAAGTAGGCATCGTCGTTGGTGGAGGTAACTTCTGGCGTGGTCGCAGTAACCAACAGATGGACCGTTGTACATCTGATTATATTGGTATGCTAGGTACAACTATGAATGCTTTAGCTATCGGTGATGCCTTTAAACAAATCGATGTTCCAGTAAGAGTTCAAACAGGTGTTGAAATGCGTCAAATAGCTGAATATTATATAAAAGATCGTGCCTTAAAACATTTAACTAACAAACGCGTAGTTGTCTTTGGTTGTGGTACTGGTTCACCTTTCTTTTCAACTGATACAGCTGCTGCCTTACGTGCTGCCGAAATAAACGCTGATGCTCTTTTAAAAGCTACTAATGTAGATGCTATTTATGATAAAGATCCTAAAAAGTATCCTGATGCTAAAAAAATAAGCGAAATAACTTATTTAGAAGTTTTAAATCAAAAACTTAATGTCATGGATACAACAGCAACTTCTTTATGTATGGATAATGATATTCCAATAATTGTATTTGATATTAATACTAAAGGTAATTTAAAAAAAGTAATTAAAGGTGATAAAATAGGTACTATTGTAAGTAATAAAGATAAGTAAATACTTCTTTTTCTTTAGAAATATGTTAAAATAAAAGAAGTAAGGTGATAAGTATGCTTAGATTAGACAATATAAAAGTTTATCGTGATTTAGATGATAACGAAGTCATAAGAAGAACATTGCTTAAAAATTGGGTAGAATTAGAAGACGTAATAAGTGCTAGTATTGCTCGTAAATCAATTGATGCTCGTGATAAAAAGAATGTTCATTATACTTATGCTATTAATTTTGAAGTAAAAGATGAATCTAAATATCCTAAATTTAAGCAGATTGAATCTCCTAATGAAGAACCTATTATTAAAAAAAGAAAATCTAACTATAAACCAATTATTGTTGGTTCAGGACCAGCCGGTTTATTTTGCGCTTTAACATTAGTAGATAATGGTTATGAACCAATTATTATTGAACAAGGTTCTAAAGTAGATGAAAGAATTAAATATGTTAATGAATATCGCGAAACAGGAAAAATAAATGAATTATGTAATGTCCAATTTGGTGAAGGTGGTGCCGGTACTTTTTCAGATGGTAAATTAACTACTGGTATAAGTTCACCATATATTAAAAAAGTCTTAAATTATTTTTATAAATTTGGTGCACCTAAAGAAATTTTATATTCAAATAAACCACATATAGGTACAGATAATTTAGTTGAAATTTTAAAAAATATTCGTAAATATATTGAATCTAAAGGTGGTAAATATTATTTTAATAATAAATTAACTAATATTCAAAAAGGTGCTAATTTAATTAAAGTAATATGTAATAAGAATGAATTTATTACTGATACTTTAGTTTTAGCAATCGGTCATAGTGCTCGTGATACTTATAAAATGTTATTAGATAATAATTTAAAAATTTCTCGTAAAAACTTTTCTGTAGGTGTTCGTATTGAACATAAACAAAGTTTTATTAATGAAGGTCAATATGGTACTATGACTGAACTTAAATTACCACCAGCTGAATATAAATTTGTATATCATGGTGCTAAACGTAGTTGTTATACATTTTGTATGTGTCCAGGTGGTGAAGTAATTGCTTCGGCTTCAACTAATGAATCAATTGTTACTAATGGTATGTCTACTTATAAAAGAGATAAAGAAAATGCTAATAGTGCTTTACTTGTTAATGTTTTAACTACTGATTTTAAAGGAAAAGACCCTTTAGCTGGTATGTATTTCCAAGAAGAATTAGAACATAAAGCTTATCTTTTAGGAGGCTCTAATAATAATGCTCCAGTTCAAAGAGTTGAAGATTTTTTAAATAATGTACCAAGTACTAAAATAGGTAGTATAAATCCTTCTTATAAACCAGGTTATACATTAAGTAATTTAAATGAAATTTTACCTGAATTTGTTTCAAGTACTTTAAAAGAAGGTATATTATCTTTTGATAAAAAATTAAAAGGCTTTGCTGATCCAGATGCTATATTAACTGGGGTTGAAACTAGATCATCATCTCCCATAACAATTGAAAGAAATGAAGAATTAATGTCTAATATTGAAGGTATTTATCCTTGTGGGGAAGGCGCTGGTTACGCTGGAGGTATTACATCCTCAGCTGTTGATGGTATTAAAGTAGCCGTAAAAATAATCGAAAAAGTCTAAAAAAATTGCCAAATATAAGAAATTAAGTTAAAATAAAAAACAACTTAGGGGGACACACATGGAAAAACAAGATTTAATAAATTTAAAAACTAAAATATCTAAACTTTCCGATAAAGAAAAAAAATTAAGAGATTTATATTTAAGAAGATTAGCTAATGGAGAATTACAAGGCCAACCAGTCGGTTATCCAAGTATTGACAAACTATGGTTAAAAGAATATCCTGAACAAGCAATAATTGAGGAGTTTCCTAAACAAACTCTTTATGATGCAATCTGTGAATCTATTAAAGATCACGAAAATGATATCTTTTTAATCTTTTACTTAAACGATAAAGAACAAGTAGAGATAACAGGCCGTGAATTACTAGATAATATTGAATTAGTTGCAGACAATTTATTAAAAAGAGGTATTAACCCAAAAGATAAAGTTGCAATTAGTTTTGCTAATACTCCAGAATCAATTTATGTTATGTATGCTTTAAATAAAATAGGTGCTGTTATTTGCCCAATTGATCCACGTTCTAATTTATTTAATTTAGAACATGACTTAATAGATCTAGATGCTAAAACCTATATTGGTATATTAGATACTGCTAAAACAGCAAAAAAAGTCGCAAAAAAAGTTCATTTAGAAAACATTATTTTTGTATCACCATTAAATGCTTTAAAAAATACTAAATTAAAAAAAGCCTATGAATTATTACAAATGTTTAAGGGGAATTTTACGATAAAAAAAGCTGAAAAATGGCGAACTTTAACGTCAAGTTCGAATCTAGATAATGAAACATATCCAAATTTTCAAGATAATCAAGTTGCCATAATTTGTTATACTGGAGGAACTACAGGCATTCATAAAGGTGTTGAAATAACAAATGAAGCAATGAATAACTTAATTTATTCTCATAAATATTTAGTAAATAATATTGACAGACAAGATACTTTTATGAATATTCTTCCTCAATTTATGATATTTGGATTGTTTACAGTTCATTTAGCAATATGTCGTGGGTTAAAAACTTATCTATTGGTTGATTCGTCACCCGAAAATTTTGTTAAGCATTTAGTTGATATAAATCCTGCTATGGCCTTTGGCGGACCTATTCATTGGGAAACTCTTATCGATAATCCATTATTGGCGAAAGGAAGTTTATCTAATCTACGTGTTGCTGTAACTGGTGGAGAAAAATTACCTCTTGCCAAAGAAGTGAAAATAAATGAAACGTTAAAAAAAATCGAAGCTCCAGAAGAACTATGGAATGGTTTTGGTGCTTCAGAACTAAGTGGCTCAGTTACTTTAAAAAGAGGAAAACGTGATCGCGATGGCACTGTTGGTAAATTACATGTTTATGATAATGCTATGGTTGTTGACGAAGAAGGAAACGAATTACTTTATGGCGAAATTGGTGAATTATATATTTTAACCTCATCATTAATGAATGGATACTATAATAATGCCACTGAAACTGAAAATGCAATATATGTAGATGAACATGGTCAAAGGTGGTTTAGAACAGGCGATTTAGCCTTAATAGATTTAGATGGTAATATTGAAATTACTGGTCGAAAAAAAAGATTATTTGTAAGTGGTGTAGTAAATGTATATCCGTTTGCTATTGAAGAAATCGTTTCATCTCTTCCCAATGTAAAAAAATGTCTTGTAACAAATGTTCCTGATCCAGTCCTTAGAGATGTCCCTAAAATACATATAGTCCTAGAAAACGATACCGAAGAAAATCGTAAGACTATTATCAAACTTATAAAAAAAGAAATTCTAGAAAAACTATTTAAAGAAGCCATTCCAAAATATTTTGAATTTCATGAAGAACTACTTTATACTCCAAATGGTAAAATAGATTATAAAACAATTACTGTGAATGATTCAAAGGAAAAAACTATGTCTTTAGTTAAGACTAAGATATAGTTTTTTTTATTTGCTTTTACAAACTATATTAATTATAATTAATATAGTTAAAGGGATGGTAATAGTGGTGTCATTTTCATTAGGTAGTATTTTCTTTATGGTTGCTTTATTAATTATAGCTATATATAAAAAAATTTGGATAAGATCCGAAAACAAAATATATTTTATTCTAATCATTGTTTCTTTAATTGGTTTAATATTAGATATAATTTCCTACATCATGGTTCTTACAGGTCAATATGAAAATATAAAACTATTTACTTTTATAACTAGATTGATATTTTGTTATTGTAATACATGGAATCTCTTATTTATAATATATATTTTTGCCGTAACAGGACGAAAAAAAACCAATATGACGATGTACAATACTATCAAAACAATCTTAATATATATAGTTTCACCAGTTATATATATTGTTACATTTATACTACCAATTAATTTTGTTCAAAATAATGGAACGATATATTCAACTGGAGCAGCAGTTAAATTAACATATTTCATCGCTTTTATATTTCTATTAACAATTTTTATTTATTTATTAAAAAACAAAAAATATATTTTTAATAGAGAATATATCCCTTTATGGATTTTATTATCATTAGGTGGTATATCAGTAATGATTCAATGCATTTATCCTAAGATAATACTTACCACAAGTATGGAAGCAATAGTAACATTCATCATGTACTTCACCATTGAAAATCCTGATGTTAAAATGCTTGAACAAGTATCGATTGCTAAAGAAAATGCTGAAAAAGCCAACCATGCTAAAACGGAGTTTTTATCAAATATGTCTCATGAAATAAGAACACCCCTAAATGCCATTGTTGGTTTTAGTGAATTATTAAAAGAAGACAAATTACCAGATAGTGCTAAAGAAAAAGTTGATGACATTATTATGGCCTCTAATAACTTACTTGAAATAGTTAATGGTATATTAGATATTTCCAAAATAGAAGCTAATAAATTAGAAATTATTAATAAAGAATATGATATTAAATTAATGTTAGATGAACTTATTTCCCTAACTAAAGCCAGAATAGGTGACAAAGGATTAGATTTTAGAGTTAATATTGATCAAAGTATTCCCCGTATATTATATGGTGATTCTACAAGACTTAAACAAATATATCTAAATATTTTAACTAATGCTGTTAAATATACTAAAGAAGGTTATATTGATTTTACTGTCTCAAGTGTTGTTAAAGAAAATGTTTGCCGTTTAATTGTTTCTGTCGAAGATAGTGGAATTGGCATTAAAAATGATAATCTTGATAAAATATTTTCTAAATTTGAAAGATTAAATGTTGAACGCCAAGAAACAATTGAAGGAACAGGTCTAGGTCTTGCTATTACTAAAAAATTAGTTGACTTAATGCAAGGTAAAATAATTGTTCAATCAGTTTATGGTAGCGGTTCGAAATTTACCATATCAATTGACCAAAGAATTATCGCTGTAAATCCCTTTAATCAAAAAGAATCAACATCATCTAATAGTGCTATAATAGATGCTGATAATTCGAGAATTTTAATTGTTGATGATAATGAACTTAACATAAAAGTGGCAGCAACATTACTTAAAAAATATAATTTTATTATTGATACATGCACTAGTGGCAGAATGTGTCTAGAAAAAATAAATAATGGTGAACAATATGATATGATTCTTTTAGATGATATGATGCCAAAATTAAGTGGTAAAGAAACCTTAAAAAGATTAAAACAAATTAAAGGTTTTAACATTCCTGTAATCGCTTTAACAGCTAATGCAATTACTGGTATGAAAGAAGAATATATCGAAGAAGGCTTTGATGATTATTTAGCTAAACCTATTGAAAAATCTGAATTAGAAAGAGTTTTAAGAACATTTATAAATAAAAAAAATAATATTTCAGTAAATAGTAGTTTACGTAGTAATAGTTTATCCATTTTAAATGATACTTTAAAAGAAAATAATAAATCTTCTAAAAAAGTCTTAATCGTTAATGATGACAAAGAAATAACTAATAAAATAGAAAAAAACTTAGTTAAAAAGAATTGTTCAGTCATAAGCCTTGATAATGGTGTAAGTGCTATTGAAAGTATTATTGATAACCAATATGATTTAATTTTTCTTGATACTAAATTAAAAGATATGGATGCTTTTGAAATTATGAATAATATAAGTTCAATTGAAGGCTTTAATACTCCAGTCATTTTAACTAAATCTCAAAGCGATAATATTGATAAAAAAGAAGTAAAAAGCAAGGGATTTGCTGGTTTTATAAATACTGAATTAAAAGATGAGGCTTTTATTAAAGTACTTGAAAAAATATTGAATTAATATATTTATTGTGATAAAACTAATATAGGATATGGTGGTAATATGAAAGATATCAATTATTTAAAAGAACATAATGTTGATATAAATAAAAGTTTGGAACTTTTTGGTGATTTAGAGACCTATAATGAAACATTATATGAATTTAAAAATGGCATTGATGGTAAACTAGAACAAATAGCTAAATTTTACCAAGAACAAGATATGCCTAATTATGCTATTTATGTTCATTCTCTAAAAAGTGATTGTAAGTATTTCGGTTTCCTCAAGTTAGCTGAATTATCATATGAACATGAAATGAAAAGTAAAGCAAACGATTATAATTATGTTAAAGAAAATTATCAAGCTTTAATTGATGAAGCCAATAATGTTAAAAAAATCGTTAATGAATACTTAGAAGATACAACAACTTTTTCTAACAACACAGAAAGTTTAAACGAAGATATAATTTTAGTTGCTGATGATTCTGAAGTTATAAGAATTTTTGTTAAAAAGGTTTTTGATGCTGACTATGAATTAACCTTTGCTAAAGATGGTGAAGAAACTTTAAATATTATTAAAGAACATGAAAAAGATAATCGCTTAAAGGCCATTTTATTAGATTTAAATATGCCTAAACTAAATGGTTTCTCTATCTTAGATTATATGAAAGAACATGATTTACTAAATAAAATACCTGTTACAATTGTTACAGGTGATTCATCAAGCGAAGCTATTAATAAAGCATTCACATATGATATAGTTGACATGTTAAATAAACCATTTAGTGAATCTAAAATAAAAGAAGTAATTGAAAAAACAATAAATAGTAAAAAATAGCTAATAATTAGCTATTTTTTTACTAATATTTGTTAAATTATTATCTTCGTGTTAAAATAACATCTTGTAAGGGGAATTATTTATGATAAAAAATATTGGTTTAATAAATATGATGAAATCAACTAGTGCAACTTTTGTTACAAATCCCGGAATAAAAATCCGTCAAAAAGCTTTTAAAGCTTTACAATTACCATTACGTTTAGCTACTAAAAAGAAAATGGTCCTTGAACATTATCCTGTTTTAGAAAAAGGTAAACCATATATCTATGCTGCAACTCATTTATTTACTGAAGACCTTAACATTGCTTTAGCTAATTTAGATCGTAATGCTTTTTTACTTATTGGATCAACTAATCAAATCGAATATAATAGAGGGGTTTATTGTGCATGGTTAAATGGCTTAGTATATGTTAACCGCCTAGATCCAGAAAGTCGTAAAGAATCAATGAAAAAAATGGAAAGATTACTAAATAGTGGAACAAGTGTCTTAATCTTCCCTGAGGGTCAATTTAATAACACCCCTAATTTATTATGTCAAAAGCTATTTGCTAGTCCATATCTCCTAAATCAATCTACTGGAGCAGAAGTTATTCCCGTATCACCATTTACAATACCAGAATTACAAAGTATTTATATAAATTATGGTGAACCTATTGATTTTACTGGTATGACCAAAAAAGAAGCACTTGAATATTTAAGGGATATTTTAGCTACTATGCAATTTGAACAAATAGAAAAATATGGTGGAGTTTTAAAAAGAGCATCTTTAGAAGGACGAGATTATTTATTAGATTTTTATGAAGAAAGAATGCAAGAATATTTAAAAGAACGTTGGACAAAAGACGTTTGGGATGAGGAAATCTTTGATTTTATTGATAAAGATGTGACAGAAGCTAAAACAGTTAGAGAAAGTTTAGATGCTGTTACTATAACCAAAGATAATGCTGGTATTTTAGCTCCAGTTTTAGTAAGAAGATTAGAAGATCAAAAATATGATTTTAAGTCGTATATGAAAGCCAATTGGCGTAAACATACAAGATAAATACTTATCTTGTTTTTTTAATATTGGTTTGATAAAATTATATTAGATAATAGGAAGTGGTAAGATGGCTGAGTTTGAACTACAAGTAATATCTTTATTATTTATGATAATTATCTTAATTGTTTATTATGCCAAAAGAAATATTAAAATTGAAGAAAATAAATACTACAACCGAATGCTCCTATGTTCTTTTTTTATTATAATTATTGATACATTTTTACATATATTTGCTTATGCTGTCGGCTTTACTAAAGTAACAAATGAATACTATTATCCTTTATTATATTTAAATAAAATAGTTGCTTTACTTTTTATTGTTTTTTTTAGTTCCTTAACAGCTTATACTTTAGCAATCAATGAAAAGTTTAAAGTAAATCAAAAATTAATAGATATCATATTAGTCTTTACTTACATTATTTTTAGTATAATTTTATTATTTAACGATATTTATTTTAAAAAAATAGGGGATATAACTACTTCCTACGGTCCAGCTTTAGATCTCAGTTATATCTTTGGTGGTATTTTTCTTTTAATTACCATTTTAATTGTTATATTTAATATCAAAAATTTAGATAAAAGATATATTGTTGTCTTTGCTGTTTTTCTTTTAATTATTTGTATGGCTATTTCAACAATTCTTTTCCCTCAAATAATTTTAATTGACGTTTTATTAGTATTATCATCATATATTATGTATTTCACCATTGAAAACCCTGATATGAAAATGTTAGAACAAATTTCTCTGGCCAAAGACCAAGCTGAAAAAGCTAATGCAGCAAAAACCGAATTTTTATCTAATATGTCTCATGAAATTAGAACCCCTTTAAATGCCATTGTTGGTTTTAGTGAAGCTATCGAAGAAGAGAAGACTTTAGTTGCTGCTAAACAAGATGCTAAAGATATTATCTTAGCTTCTCAAAACTTACTTGAAATAGTTAATGGTATTTTGGATATTTCTAAAATAGAAGCTAATAAGATGGAAATAGTAAATACTGAATATAACTTAAAAGAAGAATGTGAATTACTAGCTAAGTTAATTAAACCTCGTATTGGTGAAAAAACAATTGAATTAGTTATGAATATAGCTCAAGATATTCCGGAAACTTTATATGGTGATAAATCTAAAGTTAGAGAAATATTAAGTAATCTTCTTACTAATGCTGTTAAATATACTGAAAATGGCATTATTACTTTTAATGTTAGTTGTATTAATAAAAATGATGAGTGTTCTTTAGTTTTATCAGTCGAAGATACTGGTCGTGGTATTAAACCAGAAAAAATCGATAAATTATTTACTAAATTTGAAAGGTTAGATGAAGATCGTAATACAACTATTGAAGGAGCTGGTTTAGGCCTTGCTATTACTAAAAGACTTGTTGAAATGATGGATGGTAAAATAATTGTTCAATCAGTCTTTGGTAGTGGTTCTAAATTTACTGTTTATTTAAAACAAAGAATTGTTTTTGATTATCAAAACAAACCTAAAAATGATCAAGTCAAAAATGAACTGGATTTGCCTTATAAACGCGTTTTAATAGTTGATGATAATGACTTAAATATTAAAGTGGCTGAAAGATTACTACGTAAATATAATTTAATTATTGATTCATGTAATAATGGTAAAACTTGTCTTGAAAAAATTAATAATGGTGAAGAATATGACTTAATTTTAATGGATGATATGATGCCTAAGATGTCCGGTACAGAAACCCTACATCTATTAAAAGAAAAATCATCATTTAATACTCGTGTTGTTGTCTTAACTGCTAATGCTATTGAAGGAATGAAAGAAAAATATTTAAGTGACGGTTTTGATGATTACTTATCAAAACCAATGGAAAAAAATGAACTTGAAAGAGTCTTAAGAAAATTCTTAAATAAAGAGTATCCTAAAAATGATTTTGAACCTATTCCCAAAGATTTTTATGAAATATCTGATACAGCCATTATGAATATTAATAGTCTTCAAGAAAAAAAATAAACATACATTAATTACAATGTATGTTTCAGACTATTGACAAACAAAAACTTTGAAAACGATCTTTTATTATTCATAAAAATTTTGTATAATAAATATGTAAGGTTGCTTATTGTACCAAATTTAAGCTTACAAACCTTACTTTTTTTATTGGAAAAATGATATGTGCAATAAGAAAGTAAGTGATAAATATTATATATCTTCATTTAAATATTTTAAATTTATATATTTATTAATAAAATTATTTTTAATATCAATATATTCAATAGATAAATTATAATAATCTGTATTCATATTTGATTTACTGTTATTAAATTTAATTTCTAAATCATTTAATTTTTTACAAATATTTTTATAGGTATTTTTGCCTAATATTTTATCAAATTCTTTTTCTAAAATATTGTTATTTAAAATATTATTATTAAGTAATTCTTTAGTTTCTTCATAATCATATAATGGCCTAAATAAATTAACTAAAATATCTAATCCTTCTATCTTATATGTATCATAATCAACTTTATTTAAAGTTTGTAAACTCAATATAAATTTTTTATTTTTAATATTTAAATTTCTCAAATTTAAGATATTCTTTATTATATCTTCAACTAGTAATAAGTTAAATACTTTATTAATAGTATAGCTGTCATTTTCTTCGATAATTCCTGTTTTATAGTAATCATATCTTATTTTTATTTTATCTGGTAAGGAATATTTTTTATTTTTATTAAATAAAATTAAGTTTAATTCATATGTTAAGTATTCTAAAGTTTTAATAAATGAATTATCAATTGGTTTAAATAGTAATTCATTTTTGATATTTATTGAAGGAAAATCACGTGATAAATCTAACCATTTGGTTTTATAGTTATGTAGAGTAGGATTAAAATAATACTTTGTTTCATTAATATATTCATTATTAAGATTAAAATTAGTACAAGATAAAGTTGTATAAATATCACTGATGAATTCATCTCCATATTTTAAAATCATTCCTGTTACTATTAAATATAGATAATTTAATAATTCTTGTGGGTAATTTTTTTTATAAAGTATATTATCTATAGTGAAGACTACATGACTAACTAAAGTATTAATATTTAAACCTTTTATCATGATAATTCCTCCCTGTTGAAGCGTATACTAACACTCTTAAATTAAAAAAGCAAATTTATGTTAAGAACTAATTAAAAAAATAAATATCTGATAAAGATTATGTTATAATGTTAATATATGATAAAAAGATAAGGAAGTGGATTTATATGGCCTATGATTTTACTGCTGACAGTGACGCCCAAACAAGTTTATCCAAAGAATTAAATAATCAAGCCACTAATTTTGAAACGGAATATAAAAATTTATATAGTGAAATTGATGGCTTAAGTGGTGCATGGGTTGGTGAAGATTATGATGCTTTTAATAGTGGAACTCACGGCTATGAAACAGCTTTAGGTGATTTAAAAAATGGTATAGATTTGTTTTCAAAACATTTTGCAAGAATGTCTATTGGTACTGATAATTTAGCATCAGAATTAGTTAAAATAATTCAAAATGCTACGCAAATGACTGAAATTGCTGGTAGTGTAAATCCTATTTCTACGGAAATTATGTCTTCAAATTATGCTAATGCTGAAGCCGCTAGAAAAGTTGCTGAAGAACAAGAGGCTGCTAGACAAGCTGCTTTATTAGAAGAAGAGAAAAAAGCTCAAGCTGAACAAAATAATTTAGTCTCTAATGCTAATACATCTAAAAGACAAATTAATACTGATAATATTGATCCAAATAGTCGTGTTGCAAGAGCTTTAAATAATTATTCATCTGAAATAGATAATGCTGAATATGTTAAAATAGATGATAATATTTTCTTAACTATTACTCCTACAACTGTTGATGGTAATAAATGTTATCTAACTCATGTTGTTATTAATAATCCAAATCAAATATTCGGGGAACCAGCTAATGGTAATTATGGAACTGGTCTTGAAACAGCTACTAGTGCTGCCAGCAGACTAGGGGGAAATACTGCTTTAGTGTTAAATGGTAGTCACTTTTCCTATGCTGATGGGACAGAGGATTTAAAAGGAGAAAACCATATTGTAATTGTTAATGGTCAAATTAAAACTAATGGTAATGCCGGCGGTATGGAAATATGTTTAGATAATCAAGGTAATTTATTTAATGCTGCTCCTGGTACTTCAGCTCAAACTTTAGTTGATAATGGCGTAGTATATACTTTCTCAAGTCATGATTCGCATTTAATATCTAATGGTAATAAAACCTATGAACATCAAGATGGAGCATATAATAGTACTGTTATTGGTCAAAAAGAAGCTTGCGATTATTATTTCTTAACTGGTTCTACATCTAACTTTGGTGCTGCTGATTATCTTTATGATAAAGGTTGTACTTTTGCCAAAAGTATGGACCAAGGTGGAAGTGTTTCTCTTGTTTATAACGGAGAATTACTTAATAATCCAACTGATAATACCGGAGAAAGAGCCATTGGTGATTTCTTATGTATCTCATCATAATTTAAAGAATAGCAATATTCTTTTTTTCTTTACATATTATAAATTTATAATAGTCAAATTTTATAAATCTTATAGTATAATTATATTAGGTGATATTAATGAAAATTATCGTCTCAGCTGGGGGAACAGGAGGCCATATATATCCTGCTTTAGCTATAATAAATAAATTTCAAGAAAAAGAAGAAAATTTAGATATATTATATATAGGAACTCATAATCGTATGGAAAAAGATCTTATTCCCAAAAGAGGTCTAAAATATGAAGCCATTGAAATATATGGCTTTTCTAAAAAAGATATTTTATTAGATATAAAAAATATTTTTTTAATAAATAAAGCTCAAAAAAGATGTCTTGAAATAATGAAAGAATTTAAACCTGACTTAGTTTTAGGTATTGGTGGCTATGTAACATATCCTGTAATATCTGCTGCTCATAAACTAGGTATTAAGACTTTTATTCACGAACAAAATAGTATACCAGGTAAATCTAATTTGGCTCTGCAAAAGAAAGTTGATTTAATTGGTGTTTCTTTTAAAGAAACAATAAATAAATTTACTAAAGCTAAGGATAAAGTATTTTATTCTGGAAATCCCTGTGGCGAAAATGCTTTATCTTTAAAACCCATCGATAAAACTATTTTAGGTTTTACTAAAGACAAAAAATTAGTTGTTATTGTTGCTGGAAGCCTAGGTTCCGCAACAATTAATGAAAAAATGCTTGAATTTCTAAATGAAGCAAGCAATGCTACTTATGAAATATTATATATAACAGGTAAGGATTTATATGATGATTTTATTAAGGATAAAACTTTTGCATCTAATATTAAAGTTTTACCATATTTAGATAATCTACCTGCTTTATTAAAAAGTGCTGATTTAATCGTTACTAGGGCTGGAGCTTCTACAATGAGTGAAATTCTTTCCTTAAATTTACCAGCAATCTTTATCCCTTCACCATATGTTGCTAATAATCATCAATATTATAATGCTTTAGAAATAAAAAATAATGGTGGTGGAGAAATAATTGAAGAAAAAGATTTGACTTCTACTAAATTGCTAAGTACAATTAATACTGTACTTGAAAATTCTACTAAATATGAAGAAATGCGTCAAAACTTACGTAAGATGAGCATGAATAATAGTAGTGATTTAATTTATAGTAAATTAAAGGACTTGATAAAATGATAAACGAATTAAATAATTATGGTCGTGTTGAATGCCATGCCTCTTTAAAAAACTTAAATACTTATCATATTGCTGGCTCAGCTAAATATTTAATATCTCCAAATTCTATTAAAGATTTAATAGCTATTTTAAAAATTTTAAAAGAAAATAATATTAAATATTTTATTTTAGGTAATGGTTCTAATATCGTTATTAATGATCGTGAATATGATGGAGCTGTTTTACATTTAGATAATTTAAATGGTTTAGAAATTGAGGAAGATAAGGAAATGGCTTATGCTGAAGCTGGTGTTATGTTACCAACATTAGCTAAAGAATCTATTGATAAGTCTCTAACTGGTTTAGAGTTTGCAGTTGGTATTCCTGGAACAGTAGGGGGAGCTATTTATGGTAACGCTGGAGCTTATAATTCTTGTATTATGGATTATGTATCATCAGTTACTATTATCAATGAAAATTTGGAATTAGAAACTATTGAAAATGAAAATATTAAATATAGTTATCGAACTACAATTTTTAAAGAAGAAAAGAAATATATTATAGTAGCTGCTAAATTTTACTTAAAGAAGGGTGATAAAGCAAATTCTTTAGAAGTAGTTGAAGAACGTCGTAAAAGAAGAATTGAAACACAGCCATTAGAATATGCCTCTGCCGGTTCAGTATTTAGAAACCCTGATGGCGACTTTGCTGGTCGTCTTATCGAATCATCTGGCTTAAAAGGTTATAAAATAGGTGATGCTGAAGTATCCGAAAAGCATGCTAATTTTATAATTAATAAAGGGAATGCCTCTGGTAAGGACATTTATAGCCTTATCAATTATGTCCATGATGTCGTATTAGAAAAAACAAGTGTTGATTTATTAATAGAACAAGAATTTATAGATTGGGAGTAATCGATATGAAGAAAAAGATACAACAAACTAAGCCTAAAAAAAGGAAAAAATTAAAAGTTAAATTACTTTTAAAAATTGCTACTTTTTTATGTCTAATAGTTGTATCAATTATCTATTTAAAAAATTTTCATATCAAAAACATTTATATTAGTGGTAACGAATTAATTCCTGATGTTAAAATTATTGAAACTTTAGAAATCAAAGATTATCCTAAAATGTCTTCTATAAATATTAAAAAATCCCAAAATAAATTATTAGAACAAAATCCTTTAATTGAAAAAGTTTCAATAAAAAGAAATTTACTTGGTAAACTAACAATAAAAATATCTGAATCCCAAATTCTCTTTTATTATAAATATAATAATAAATATATTACTTCTAGTGGTAAATCAGTAGATGATATCGATAATGAATATTATGGCTATCCAACTTTAATTAATTTTACCCCTGATACAGTATTTGATGGATTACTAAAAGGTTTAAACAAAGTAGATCATAATATAATAAAAATGATAAATGAAATGGAATATAACCCATATAAAGGTCAAGATGGTACTATAATTGACAATAATCGTTTTACTTTAAAAATGAATGATGGTAATACCGTTATTATTGATACCATTAATATTAAAAATTTAAATTCGTACAATGAAATTTATGCTTCATTAAATATGGATCAAGAAAAAGGTATTTTATATTTAGATACAATTACTGAAGATAATATTTATTTTAAAAGTTATAGTACAATAGCTACTGAAGAACAAGAAACTCTTAATGAAGAAGAAAATCAGACAGAAGAATAGTGATATTATGAATTATAACAAACTTATGGAAGAAATTATTAAAGAAAACAAAGAAAATGGTAGCATTCCTACCATTCTTTTACATAGTTGCTGTGCTCCATGTTCATCTCACGTTATCGATACTTTATCTCCATATTTTGATATCACAATTTTTTATTATAATCCTAATATTGAACCATTAGCTGAATACGAAAAAAGAAAACAAGAAGAAATTCGTTTTTTAAAAGAATATCCCGCTCTTAATAAATTAGATATTATTGATTGTGATTATGATAATGATTTATATCACGAAACAATAAAAGGTTTAGAACACTTAGGTGAACGAAGCCCTCGTTGTCATAAATGCTATTACTTAAGATTAGATAAAACTGCTAAAAAGGCTCAAGAATTAAACTATGATTATTTTGGAACAACTCTTACCGTAAGCCCCTATAAAAATAGTAATAAATTAAATGAAATAGGGAAGTCCTTAAGTGAAAAATACAATATAAAATATTTATACTCTGATTTTAAGAAGAATAATGGTTATCTTCATAGTATTGAACTAGCTAAAAAATATAATTTATATCGTCAAGATTATTGTGGCTGTATCTATTCTAAAGAAGAACGTGAACTTGAAAAACAAAGAAAAAGTACTGAAAATTAATCAGTACTTTATTATTTGGTATAAAAATTCTTAATATATTCATGATAAGCTTTATAAGCATAATCATTTATATCAGCCGTTTTATATTTTATATTTAAATATTTACATATTTCATTAACTAAATAATCACAAAAGTAGGGATTACGAACTAATAATGGACCTATTAAATATGTTCCATAAAAATTATTATAATGAATGCCTTCTTCTTTTTCTTTAGGATTATATCCAGTTCCATCAATTACTTTAAATAAACTTTCATTAGCATTTTTGATAACACTATTTCTATTTTGAAAACCAATAATTTTTTGTTTAATCAAATCAGTTTCATAATATTGTGAACCAACTATTCTAAAATCTTCTTCTAAAGCCTCATAAGTAAAAGCTTCAAGACATTTTAATTCTTTACCAGATGCTTTAGTTAATTTCATTCCAAATAAATCAATGGCATTACCCGTAACCAAGAAGAATTTATTTCTATTAATTGCTTCAATAATTTTATCTTTATATTTCATTAAATTATTTAAAACTATTTCTTGATTTTCTAAACTTCCCATTCCTAAATAATAGAAATCATATTTATCAAAATCAATTTTATCTTCAATACTTAAAAAGTATACTTCAGCATCAATATCTTGATCATCTAATTTCTTTTTTAAAAATCTTATATTACCATTTTCACCATATAGATTCATTAAGTCATAATACAAATGAGCAATTTTAAACTTTTTCATTTTCATCATCCTCAATTAATTTTAAAATATTAGCTGTCATATCAAAGCATACCATTGTATAAATATCTCCGACGCTATCTTCTTTAACTAGCTTTATTAAATCATTTAAATCATGAACTAATACTATTTTATCTTTAGGAATACCCGCAAAAGATAATCTAGTTATAACATCATATCTAAATCTTCCAATACAAAATATTTTATCAATATTTTTACTATCTAATAATTCAAAATCAACATCCCATAGCCAAGATACATCATTAAATTTATATCTTCTTGATACATTTTCAAAGCCTAAAATAATCGTCTTTTTTCCTTTTTGATTATTGATGAATCTAATTGATTGATAATAGCTTAAATTATTTTCATTTTTACTTTCAAGCATTGTTAAGTTTCGACCATCAAGATTTAAAACTTTTGCCCTTTTAGAAGCTAACTTATCATTATTCATTGCATTTATAATAACTTCATCACTTACTCCAATACTTTTACATATTGCATATGCCGCAACCGTATAGTAAACAGCATATAATACATCTTTATTTAAATATATGTTATTACCATTAATTTTAATACTATGTTCCTTAAAATTGACATCAGTTGCTTCATAGTCAACTAAACCTCTTTTATAATCACATTTTTTACAACGATAACTACCGATATGGCCATAATGATAATAATCATAAGTTAATTTACTACGGCATTTTGGACAATAAGCATAATCAATAGCTTCAATATTACTTTTAATATAACTATCACTTGTTCTAGCAACACCATAAGTAACACGATCATTTTTAAATAAATAAGTCATTCTATTTACTAAAGGATCATCAGCATTAATAATTAATTTAGTTTCTTTAGATACAGCCTTTAAAATATCGTTGAACACTAAATCAGGTTCACCATTACGTGGTGGTTGATCTCTTGTAATATTAGTAATTGCTAAATGCGTAACTTTATTTTTTCTAAAAATCATTTTTAAATGTCTTTCGTCGCATTCTAAAAGTAAAACGTCATGTTTGAATTTACCATTTAAAGAACAATTATTTAATATTAAAGTCATTGCTGCTAATATACCATTACTACCATTTTTATTATAACAAACATCATATCCCGCATCTGTTAAAATATGATTAACTAATTCAGTAGTGGAGCCCTTACCAGAAGAACCACTGATTGCAATAACATATTTTGGATATTTAACTTTTTCTAATATTTTTTGTTGTCTTAAAATTTCATGAATAAACCATCCTGGATATACTGAACCATTTCTTCCAAATAATTTACAGATAAAAGTAATTATTCGGCAAACAATTATCATTAGAGTTAAACGCATTTTAACCACCCAATCAAATTATATCAAAAAATATCTTCTTTAAATTAGAAATATATAATTTTTTACATATTTTGTCGAACTAATAGTAGTTATAAAATAAATTTGTTATATTAAAAATGGTGATAATATGGAAATGATTTATACTAATAATACATTATATGTTAATATTGCAGATCGTATTAATTTTTCTTTAATAAATAATTTACAAAAAAAGTTATATCGTATTATTGATTCTTATCATATCAATAATATTGAAATAAATATTTTAAATGATGTTCATTATGATAAAACTTTAATAAATGATTTAATTGACGATTATAAAGTAAAATATAGTGGAAAAATTATTGTTAAATAGTTTGAATTTTGATATATTTATATATAAATTTTATTGTATAATTAAAAAAGAGGTATGTTTATGCAAAGATTTATAAATTATTTAACATTTATTCCTTGGTTATTATATTGTATAGAATTATCTAGAAATGCTATTAAAATTTTAAATACTACCAATATTAATAAAAAATGGTTAAAAAAGAATTTCTTTAACATTTTTCGCTTTGATAGTTTAATTCTAATTGCCATCTTTGTTTATTTTACGATTAATTATAATGAAGCTGATCAAATATGGTTAGTTGAAATATTATTATTTTCTGCTATAAACTTATATTTATACTTTAATTCATATTATGATAAAAATAAAAGTAATTATCATATAGATACTAAAGATTTAAGCACTATTCTAATTATCTTAATCATCTTTTTAATTCCACTTTTTTACTTTATAGCTACAAAGAATAGTTTAATTACTTATTATATATTATTTAGTTATAGTTTTTTAAACTTCATAATTGTCTTTATTGCCAAAAAAATTAATGACTTAATTATTAAACTAATTATTAAAAAGAAAAATGAAAACAAATAATTATAATATAGAAAAAATAATTGATGCTTTAAATAACCATGGTTATACTAATTTTCTAACTAGAAAAGAATTAATGATTATTAAAGGCAAAATACCTAAAAATGAATATTATTTATATGAATTATATGATGAAAGTAGTAAAGTAATATTATATAAAAATAGTTTTCCTAGAATTAAATTATTAAAAATTAATAATTCTTCTAATTTAACACATCGTGATATTTTAGGAACAATATATTCTTTAGGTCTTAATGAAGATACATTTGGTGATATTATCAAATATGAAGATAATTATTATTTTTTTATTCTCGATCATTTAACTGATTATTTTAAAAACAATTTAAATACTATAAAAAACAATAGAATAACCTTAGAAATAGTTGATTTAAGTTTAAAAGATAATTTTAAATTATCATATTACCCAAAAGAATACATTGTATCTTCTTTACGAATTGATAATATTGTAAGTACAATAACTAAAGAAAGTCGTAAATCTGTTTTAGATAAATTTAATAATAATGAAGTTAATTTAAATTATAATGATAATATTAAACCAACTAAAGTAGTTGAACTTGGTGATATTTTTAGTATTAGAAGATATGGCAAATTTAAATATAATGGTATTAAGAAAGTAACTAAAAAGGGTGGCTTTATTATTGAAATATTAGTTTATAATTAAAATTGTAATTAACTAAATTACTAAAAAGTACTTGTTATAAGTATTTTTTTTTGATACAATATTACCGGCTTTAAAAAGCAAATAAACATGTTTGTGAATTTTATATTCGAGTGCTTTAAGAAAAGTGAATATATTTAGAAACAAACAGAAGTAAAAACGAAGGAGGGAAATTTTTATGGCCGTAGTTTCTTTAAGTTATTTATTAGAAGCTGGAGTTCATTTTGGACATCAAACAAAAAGATGGAATCCTAAAATGAAAGAGTATATTTTTACAACAAGAGATGACATTTATATTATCGATTTGCAAAAAACATTAGCAAAAATCGAAGAAGCATATGCAGAAATCAATAAGATTGCTGCAAATGGAGGAACATTCCTATTTGTAGGAACTAAAAAGCAAGCTCAAGAAGCTGCTAGAGAAAATGCCGAAAGGACAAATTCATATTATGTAACTGAAAGATGGTTAGGAGGTACATTAACAAACTTCCGTACTATTAGAAGTAGAGTTAAACGTCTAGAAGAAATCGAAAAAATGGAAAAAGATGGTACTTTTGATGTTTTACCTAAAAAAGAAGTTATAAATCTTAAAAAAGAATATGAAAAATTAAACAAATTATTATGTGGTATTCGTGCAATGGATAAATTACCACAAGCCTTAATCATTGTTGATCCTAAAAAGGAAATCAATGCTATAAGAGAAGCAAGAAAATTAAATATACCTATTTTTGGTATTGTTGATACAAATTGTGATCCAGACGATGTTGATTATGTTATTCCTGGAAATGATGATGCAGTTAGAGCTGTTAAAGTTGTTTTAGGAGTTTTAGGCAACGCTATTGCTGAAGCAAACGGTGGCGAAATCATCGATTATGTAACAGAAGACGATAAAAAAGCTAAAAAAACAGAAAAAATGGAAGATGTAATGGCTGAAACTGATAAAGAAGAAGCTCCTGTTTCAAACGAAGATGAAATCGTTGAAGATACTACTGAAGTTATTGAAGAAACAGAAGAAGTAGAAGAAGTTGAAACTGCTACTGAAGATTTAAGTGAAAAAACTTTAACTGAATTAAAATCCATGGCTAAAGCATCAGGTATCAAAGGATACTCAACTATGAAAAAAGATGAACTAATTTCATCTTTAAGTGAATAATATAATGTTTAAATAGGAAAGAAGGGTTACAAATGATAAACGCAAGTTTAGTAAAAGAACTACGTGAACAAACTGGAGCAGGAATGATGGACTGCAAAAAAGCTTTAACTGAATGCAATGGCAATCTAGAAGCTGCTGTCGATTGGTTAAGAGAAAAAGGTATTGCTAAAGCAGGCAAAAAAGAATCAAGAATAGCTGCTGAAGGATTAGCAGATATCTTTGTTAAAGATAATAAAGCTGTTATGATTGAAATCAATGCTGAAACTGATTTTGTTACTAAAAATGAAGAATTTAAAGATTTAATAAAAACTATTGGTGAAACCATTTTAAATAGTGATGCTAAAACATTAGAAGAAGCTAATGAACTACCATGTGGTGAAGGAACTATTAAAGACCTTATGGTTGCTAAAACAGCTAAAATTGGTGAAAAATTAGATTTCCGTCGTTTAGCTGTTATTGAAAAGAAAGACGACGAAAACTTTGGTACATACTTACATATGGGTGGCAAAATTGCTGTTGTAACTGTAATTAAAGGTGCTAATGAAGAAGTTGCTAAAGATGTTGCAATGCAAGCTGCTGCTATGAAACCAAAATATGTTTTTAAAGAAGATGTTCCTGAAGAAGAAATAGATCGTGAAAGAGCTGTTCTAAAAGAACAGGCAATGAACGAAGGGAAACCTGCTGACATTGCCGAAAAAATGGTTGATGGAAGATTAAATAAATTCTTCAAAGAAATTTGTTTATCAATGCAAGCATTTATTAAAGATGGTGACATCGATGTAAATAAATACGTAACTAACAATGGAGGAGAATTAATTGCTAGTACCAGCTTTGTTGTAGGTGAAGGTATTGAAAAACGCCAAGATAACTTCGCTGAAGAAGTAATGGCTCAAATTAACAATTAATATAAATTAGACACTTTTTAGACAAGTGTCTT
>CANQFI010000004.1 GCA_947598455.1 uncultured Bacilli bacterium
CTATTCTACCTAAATTATCAATATTTTTTACAAAGTTAACATTTTTCATAAAATTCTCCATTCACTATATAGTTTTAACTATTACAGAAATTTTATGTATAAAAAAAAAGAGCATTGCTCCTTTTTATTTCATAATTTTTTCAACATATGGAATTACATTATCACATGTTCCATCTTGAATATAGGCATAACCATTTTTTACAGTAGCATCAAAAGTCATATCAAACGATGGCATTGAGATTTGTTGATTCAGTTCAGCAGTTTTATATTGCTCGGAACTTTTATCATACTTATAAACTTCGATACTACATTCTCCAATAATATATCCATAACCTTCTTCAGCACCTATTAAAGAAGCTGATTTTTGATTAACTTCTGTAGAACTATCTAATGCCATTAAATCTGTTTTCAAATCTTCAAATGTATATGATACTTGATTATCATTTTCATTTACATTATCACTATCAAGTTCTTCATTATTTGAGCCACATCCTGTTAATACCAAAGAAATAACAAATATAATCATTAAATAAATAATACATTTTTTCATACATAAACTCCTTTCATATCAAAAGTATATCATAAAAACTTCACACAGACGACATATTTTTAAAAAACTTTGTGAAATAATAGCTAAAGAAAAGGAAGTGATATACTTTGACTAGTCGATATTCTAAAGAAAAACTATCGTTAATAGTTAGAAAAAATATTCGCAAATATCGTAAAATGAGAAAGTATACACTTCAAGAATTAGCAGACTTGACCGGTCTAACCCACGGATATGTAAGAGACTTAGAATGTTTAACTATTGATAAAACACCATTACTAGAAACGGTCGGAAAATTTGCTGACGCCCTAGAAATAGACATAAGACAATTATTTGATGATATAGAAACAGAAAAGAATATAGACAATTAAATCTATACTCTTATTTATTTACTTCACTAATTATTTCTTCCATTAAAGGAACAATGTAATATAAGAAATGATCTTTTTGATTTAATAAAGTTAAAGCAATTACAACTTGATTATGTTGATATTTTAATCTAAATCTCGGATTTATATTATAAGCTTTAACAAATAACTTATCTCCCTCAATTTTATCTGATATTTCAACCGGTAACTCTATTTCAATCTCTCTATCACTCTGTCTTACCGTATTTATACCTAATGTTTGAGCTTGTTTTTCAAACCATTCTTCATACATATATATTTCAATTTGTTTACTAATTTTACCAAATCTATCTTCTAATTCACGTTTAATTTCTAATAATTTTTTATAACCATCAATTTCATTAATCTTTTGATGAATTTCAATTTTAATATCCTCATCAGATACATATGAATCAGAAATATGCGTTTCTACTTCAACAAGTGATCTATTTGAATTAGCTGTATCATCATCTTCTTCCGGTACTTCTTCACCTTTCATACGACGCATTTCTTCTTCAATCATTTGCATATATAGTTCAATACCTACTGTATCAACAAAACCTGCTTGTTCTGAACCTAACAAGTCTCCAGCACCTCTAATTGATAAATCACGCATCGCAATACGATATCCACTACCTAATTCTGTAAATTCCTTAATCGCTTGCAACCTTTTAACTGCCACTTCATTAAGCATCTTCTGTTTATCATATATTAAATAAGCATAAGCAATACGATTACTTCGCCCAACACGTCCTCTAATTTGATATAACTGACTTAAACCAAAATTATCGGCATCATAAATAATTAAAGTATTAGCATTACTTATATCAATACCTGTTTCTATAATCGTTGTACAAAGTAAAATATCATATTCATAATTTACAAAAGATTCCATTACATCTTCAAGTTCCCTTTTACTCATCTGACCGTGCGCAATTGTAATTCTTGCTTCAGGAACTAACTTATGTAATTGCTCCATTTTAGATTCAATTGAAGCCACTTTATTATATAAAATAAATATCTGGCCATTTCTTGATAACTCTTTATAAATTGCATCTTTAATAATTAAATCATTTTCTTGAATAACATAAGTTTGAACAGGATATCTATTAGTTGGTGGTGTATCAATAATTGATAAATCTCTTAAACCACTTAAAGCCATCTTTAAAGTACGAGGAATAGGTGTTGCTGATAAAGTTAAAACATTAACATCATTTTTATATTCTTTAATCTTTTCTTTATGTTGAACACCAAATCTTTGCTCTTCATCAACAATTAATAAACCTAATTTAGCAAATTTAACATCATTAGATAACAAACGATGTGTCCCAAATACTAAATCAATTGTTCCTTTTTCTAATCCTTCTAATATTCTTTTCGTCTCTTTACTACTAGTAAATCTATTAAGTAATGCTATTTCTATTGGATAATTTTTAAATCTTTCTATTGCATTTTCATATTGTTGTTTAGAAAGAATAGTTGTCGGACATAAATAGAAGACTTGTTTATTATTTAAAATTGTTTTAAACATTGCTCTAAAAGCTACTTCTGTCTTACCAAAACCAACATCTCCACATAGTAATCTATCCATTGGTACTTCACTAGATAAATCAGCATCTATATCTTTAATTGCTTTTAACTGATCTGCTGTTTCATCGTAAATAAACTCTGAACCAAACACATCTTCTTCAGCATACGAATTAAAAGGAGTCCCTTTAACACTACTACGAGCTGCATATAACTTAATAAGTTCCCCACTAATATCTTTAATCTTATTACGTAATTCCCTTTTCTTCTTAACCCAACTAGTACTATTTAACCTATCTAGTTTAGGCATACTACCTTCTTTACCAGCATATTTAAAGATTGTACTAATTTTTTCAACTGGTATATATATCTTATCATTACCTTGATAATTAATTTGAATATAATCTTTCTTTAAACCATTCTTCGTTAAAGTAATAACTCCATTATATATACCTATTCCATGCATACTATGAACTACATAATCACCAACACTAAGTTGACCAAAATCTTTTATCTTTTTACCAATATGATAAGAATTTTTATAATTAATTACAGAATTCTTTACCTTTTCAATATCATTTTCTGCAATTACAACATATTTATCAAAAACAAAGCCATTATTAATCTTTTGATATAAAATATTTATTTCCCTGTCAATAAAATTGCCTTTATTAACAATATGATAACTAGGTAAAAAAGGTTCTAAACTCTTTAATTGATTTTCTTTACTTAAACAAATAATAACTGTCTTACCACCATTAATCTGTTTACTACAATATTTTCCAAGTAATTCAAAATCACTATTAAAATTCTCTATTTCCTGAGCTTTATAACTAACTACTTTACCATAATCATTATCATTTAAAGCATTTAAATAAATAACATGTTTATAACTTATTTCTTCCCATTCAAACATATGCTTTTTATCTATGTTCTCATTTTCATTATATTCATTTATATCATTTAATAACTTAGTATAAGCTAAATCAATTTGATCACGATTAATCATTAATACATATGGATCATCCATATAATCAACTAACGAACTATTATTGTCACTAATAACTTCTGTATAAGGTTTAATCTTAATACTATTAATTTCTTTAATAGATAACTGAGTTGATTCATCAAAATACCTAATTGAATCTACTTCATCACCAAAGAATTCTATTCTAATCGGATGTTCTTCATCAATTATAAAAACATCAATAATAAACCCACGTACAGCATACTCCCCAGTTGTTGTAACAACACTCTCTCTAACATATCCATATTTATCAAGAATTTCTAATATATTATCTCTTTTAATTTCTTTATTTAACTCTAAATTAAATTCTAAATTAGATACATTATTTTTATCTGGTAAATATCTTAAAAAACCCATTAAATTAGTAACAACAATAACTTTTTTACCACTTCTAATCTGTTCTAAAGTTTCTAATCTTTTTATTTTTAAATCTGGAGATATAGCAACAGCAACACTAGTTAAAAAATCATCCATAGGAAATAAATAAACATCTTGTGTATAAGTACTTAAAGCATCATAATACATATTAGCTTCATATAAAGTATTTGTTAATATAACTATATTACGATTTTCTTTTTTAAATAATTCAAGCATGTAAAAAATGTTTAACTCTTTTGTTAAACCTGTAACTGTTAATCCATTTTCATACTTAAAATAATTATTCAAAAAATCCATTTAAATCCCTACTTTTTAGTATTATAAATATTCATAGTCCTTTCAATTCCATCTATTATAAAGGATTCTATAATTTTAGCAAAATCTTTCTGCATTTCAGTTAATTTATCTTTCTCACTTTTACTAAATTTGCCTAATACATAATCTTTTGTATCAATACTCTTATCGTGGGAAATACCAATTTTTAATCTTGCAAAGCTATCAGAACCCAACCTGTTAATAATTGACTTTATGCCATTATGGCCTGCAGCACTACTATTTTTCTTAAGTTTATAAGTACCAAATGTCAAATCTAAATCATCATGTATGACAAGTATATCGTTAAGATCTATATCAAAATAGTTAACAAATTGTCCAACGGCATCTCCTGATAAATTCATATAAGTTAAAGGCTTAACAAAGACTACTTTCTCCCCATTAATTCTCTCTTCATGATATAAAGCATTAAACTTTTCTTTCCAATCAGAAGTATTTAAATAACTATCAAGCACAAGAAAACCAACATTGTGTCTAGTATCTTTATAATCATTACCGGGATTTCCCAAGCCAACAATCAACTTCATTTTAATCACCTTTTTCAAATATACCCTTATATGATTTTAATTTTAAAACATCAAGAGGTGGCAAAACCTTTAAACTACCAGTTTTACCATTTTTAGTAGCTTTAATTAAAACCATAATTGCTTCTTTATTATATCCAGCATAAATAAATTGTAGTTTTTTTACTTTAAAATTATATTTCCCAAGACAATCTATAATTTCTTCTAAACGATCACATCTATGTACTATATATAATGGAGCTTTATTCTTTAATATATACTTAGCAGCAATCATTAATTCATCTAAATTCATAGCAATTTCATGTCTAGCTATTGCTTTTTCTTCATCATCATTTATTAATGAAGAATTTTTATCATACTTAAAATATGGTGGATTACACGTTATTGCATCCACACTTTCTGGAAGTAAATATTCTAAAGCATTAGTCAAGTTATCATTAACAATATTTATCTGTGACTCTAAATTATTTTCAATCACACTCATTTTAGCTAATTCATAAATATTCTTTTGTAATTCAAATCCATATACTCTAGCTCTTGTTCTAGTTGATAATATTAAAGGTACTGGAGCATTTCCGGTACAAAAATCTACAATAGTTCTAGTATTTCCCTTTAGCTCAACAAATTCAGCAAGTAATATCGAATCTAAAGAAAATTTAAATTTATCATCATATTGATAGATTTTTAATCCATCATAATCAAATAAATCATTTAATACTTTCGCCATCTTCTAATACAATCTCCTTTATTACTCCATCTAAATCTACTTTATATTTTCTATTCAAAATATCAACAGATATAACTTTACCTGTACCAAATTCAGTTTTTACAGTTTGCCCTACATTTGGCATTCCATTACCACATCTAACATATTCATCATCTTCATAAGTAAGACAACATAATAATCTACCACATAATCCATTTATTTTAGATGGATTTAAGGCAATATTTTGATTCTTAGCCATATTCATAGTTACTGAATCAATATGATTTAAGAATGTAGAACAACACAAAGTTCTACCACATTGCCCAATTCCACATACTGTTCTAGCCTTATCACGTGCCCCTATTTGACGTAATTCAATTCTTGTTTTATAAACTCCAGCTAACCTTTTAGCTAATTCTCTAAAATCAACTCTCTCATCAGCAATAAAATTAAATAATAATTGCTTTCTATCTAAAGTATAACTAGCATCCAAAATATTCATATCTAATTTTAATTCTTTAGCTATACTTCTAGCTTTTTTTAAACATTTATCTACATCAGCTAAATTTTTTAAATAAGTATCATAATCTTCATCAGTTGAAACACGTAATATTTTTTTCATTTCTTCAATAGAAATATTAACTTTATCATTATCGGCTTTATACATCATTCTACCCAATTGAATACCTTTTTCAGTTTCAACTACAACAAAACTATTCTTTTCTATTTCTAAGTCTTCACCATTAAAATAATATACTTTACCTTCAGACTTTAATGTAACACCATAAATATTACCCATAATACTCCCTCATTTCAATTACAAACCTATCTAAGATTAAATCAATATTTCCATTGCTCCTTATGTATTTTAAAATATTTTCAATTAATAAAATCATCTTAACTAAATTATACTTAGAAACTTCATTTACCAACTCTATTTTATCAGTTCTTATATCTGTATAGCAATCTTTTAAATAAAAAAGCATTGTATAAAAAAATATTTCCCAATCTGTTCTTTCTTTGTAATAACCACTCATATGAGTCTTATTATACAATAAGTCATCAGAACTTTTATATATCGAATTTAAATATAATTTAACATCAATTAATACATCATCATTAATATTACTTACATTTTCAACATATTTATTATAAAAAAGCTGACATCTACTTCTAATTGTTGATATAACATTTTCCTTATTATTAGTGATATAAAAACCTAATATATTATCTTCTGGTTCCTCTAAAAACTTAAGTAAAGCATTAGCCGACTCCGTATTAAGACGATGTGCTTCATTTATAATATAAACATTATATTTCGAATAGACTGGTATAGTACTAAAACTATTCATTAAATTACTTATTTGATCCCTTTTAATAAATTGTCCTTCTGGATTTATGGTAATTAAACTTGGTAAATTACCAGTATTAATTAAAGTACATAAATTACAATCTACAGTACAATTTTCATTATAAGTATGTGGACAATTAATCTCTTTTATTAATTCTAAAATATCCTTATAGCATCTTTCCATATCATTAGTTTCAAGCAAAAAAGCATGAGCTAATTTTCCCTCATGATATTTTTTAATTATTTCGTTTTTCATTGTTAATACATCCAAAAAACCACCTCGACACCTAAATCAAAAACCTAAGTAAAACCAATGCCATAATTCCAAATATTCCTAAGAAAGAACTTAAACTTATTGTAATTAAATTAATTGGAATAAATATATTAATAGCACTAAATAAAATATTAACACTATATATACCAAATATTCCTAAACAAATTTTTTTTACTACACTCATTACATTATTCATATAATCACCTTACTAACTATATGAAAAACCATTAATTTTATTCTGAAATTTTCTTACGATCACTAAGTGCTCTATCCAATGTAATTTCATCTAAGTAATCTATTTCCGTACCCATTGGTATACCATAAGATAATCTAGATATTTCCACATTTTTGCCTTCAAATATCTTCTTTATATACATAGTAGTTGTTTCTCCTTCAATAGTTGATTTTAAAGCAATTATTAATTCAGGTTTATCTAACTTACTAACTCTATCAAATAAACTAGATAAATTAATATCTTCAGGATTAATATCATCAATTGGCGAAATAAGACCATTTAAAACATGATAAACGCCATTATAATTACCAGCTCTCTCAAAAGCAAAAACACTCTTATAATCTTCTAAGATACAAATAACATTTTTATTTCTATTTTCATCCGAACAAATATCACATACTTCTTTATCAGTAATATGACCACATATACGGCAACAATGCAGATTATTTTTTGAATCAATCATAGAAGATGCAAAAGATTCAACATCATCTGTAGATAACTCTAATAATGATAAAGCCATACGTTCAGCACTTTTTTCACCTATTCCGGGTAATTTACGAAAACAATTAATAAGATCAGCTAAAACAGTAGGATAACTTTTCATTATAATAATCCGCCTAATTGACTACCATAAGCACCTAAAACTTTCTCAGTTTCTTTATCAATTTGAGCCATTGCATCATTAACAGCAATAACAAACATATCTTCAATTATTTCCTTATCATCATTGTCGATATCTTCCTTAATATTAACAGAAACAAGCTTCTTGTCTCCAGTAAAAACAACCTCAACTAATTCAGAATTACCTGTAAATTTTTTCTTATTTAATTCATCTTTCTTTTTAGTAATATCCCTTTGCATCTTTTGAGCTTGTTGCATAAGTGCTTGCATATTCATAATATATTTCCCTCTTTCTAATTTTCTACTTCATAAGTTCCAAAGATATCCATCGCTACAGATTCAGAATCGTCTAATTCAACACTCTGTTTATTATCTTCAGATACAGAAGAATCGTCTTCTTCTATATAATTATATTTTATTTTATTCTTTAAATTAAATCTATACTTTTCCGTTTCTTTTTTCCATAAATCATCATTTACAGCTGCAAATCTAAGATTATTTCCCGAAAATTCTTCATAAAACTTTTGTAAATCATTAATTGAATTGTTAATAAGTTCATTTGTTGAATCTATTTTACTTTGAATTAAAACATATTTATCTGAAGCTGCCAAAATAGATGTATCAGCTAATAAAGAAATTAAACTACGATTTTTATTCATTAAATAATTCATAAAATCTACCCAAGATTCAGATAATTTATTCTTCATAGCTTTAGATGCGTCAACAAAACAATTATTAATCCTAATTTCAAGATTGATTTCCTGCTTAAATTCCTCTACTTCTACCACAGAATCATTTACATCAACAAAATTTTTACCATCTTCAGAATCCACCTTATTGCTCTTCTTACTTTCATCCGAATTTACTTGAATTATTTCCCTATTACTTGATTTATCAACTATATTATTTCCCAAATAAACACTTTCCTCATTTTTGTTGATTATCTTTTCGCAATCAATATTATTTCCCGATTTTATATACTTAAGCAAAACTATTTCAATAAGAGTATATGGATCAATATTCAAATTAATATTAGATAAACACTCATTTAAATCAAAAATAAGATTATAAACATCATCAAAAGAAATAATATGAGAATTAATATCAGATTTAATTTCAATTGCTAATTTTCTTAATTCATCAATTAACTTTTCAATAAATACAGAATAATTAGTACCACTACACTTAACATTATCCAAAATTTCTAATACTTTATTAGAATCATTTTCCTCAAGACTTGTTAATAACTCGTCTATTCTCTTTACTGAAACACTTCCAAAATAATTAGAAACCATTTCCAGAGAAATTTCCTCATCATCATTAGCTAATTGATCCAACATTCCTAACGCATCACGCATACCACCAGCTGATATTAAAGCAATCTCCTCTAATGCTTCTTCAGAAATTTTAATACTTTCCTCAGAACAAACAAACTTCAACCTGTTAATAAGTGCCTCCTTATTAACTGGCCTAAAATCAAATCTCTGACATCGAGATAAAATAGTAATTGGTACCTTTTGAATATCAGTAGTAGCCAAAATAAATACTACATGGGATGGAGGCTCTTCCAAAGTAAGCAATAATGCATTAAATGCGTTATCAGTTAACATATGAACTTCATCAATAATATATACTTTATACTTAGAAGACGATGGAACCAATTTAACATTATTAATCAATTCCCTTATCTGATCTACCCCATTATTAGATGCCGCATCAATTTCAATAATATCAGGACTCTCCCTAAAAGACATACAACTAATACACTCATTACACGGATTACCATTAACTGGATGCTCACAATTTAAAGCCTTAGCAAATATCTTAGCTGAACTAGTCTTACCTGTACCCCTTGGACCAGTAAAAATATAAGCATGAGCATGCCTACCACTTACAATTGCATTTTTAAGCATCTCTACAGTATATTCCTGACCCACTAAATTATTAAAGTCATCTGGGCGATACTTTCTATACAAAACCTTATAATTCATATTCGACCCTCCTGTTAATAATTATAACATAAAAAAAAAGGTTTTTTACCTCATATTATTAAAAAAACTAATTAATAAATTTGAAAAATAATCCTTCTCATCATCATAATCCTTAATCATCTTCTTATTAATATTAAAATCATCAAACCCCTCATGATTCCTCTGCGAAACAAAATAAAAAACTTCATCAATTCGACATTTAGAAATAATCATAGAACACATATTACATGGTTCCAAAACAACAATCATCTTATATCCATCTAACCGCCAATCCTTAATCTTCCTTTCAGCTTTCAATATTGCCAAAATTTCAGCATGACCTAAAACATTACAACTTCTTTGACGATTATTATAAGCATGAGAAACAATTCTACCAGATTGATCAATAACCACAGCGCTTACTGGAATCTCACCTTTACTTCTTGCCCTAGCAACATCCTTCTTTAATATATTTATAATCTTACTATCTAACTTCATAATCAATACTCCATAAAAAAACGTGCACACAAACAGAGATTGATGTGGCTGCTACTTTCCAGTCCTGACCAGGTTACAATATATTTGTTGCACGATTAAATAATACCAAATTATAGAAATTAAATCAATCATAATATACAAAGTTTCACGTGAAACCTTATATATTTACCCATAATTTATTTTTCAAATAAACCTTATTAACAAGCATTTGATCAAAATATTAACACAAAAAAACAAATATAGTAAATAGCTTATTAACATATGTTTCACGTGAAACATCAATACAATTAAAATAATATCAAAAAAATGATCATTAATAACTCAAAATCACTTTTAATTTTTTTTCAAAAATTAACATTTTTTAATGTTCCACGTGAAACATTTATCAACAATTATTCTAAAACATAAAAATAAAAAAACAGGAATTGAGATTAATAATCTATCATAGATCATCAATTCGATTCCTATTTCAATTTTATAAAAATTAAGCAAATCAATTTATTTCCCGGGAAATATTATAAATATATTATTACAAAAATAATATAATTTTACATAAATATATTATTAACATATAATTAATGTTCCACGTGAAACATTATTAACAACTAAATTCATTAACTATCACTAGCAGATTCATCATTTTCAGAAATATCACCAACTAAATCATTATCGATATCATCATTACCTAAATTATTTCCCAAATCTTCTTCTGAATCTAAATTATTTCCTAAATTATCAGAACTACTATCAGTATCATTTCCCAAAATTACTTTACTATCGCTGTTTTGACTATTAATAACTTCATTATTTTCAGGAACGACATTTTCTTCCTTTTCTTTATCAACTAAACAAATAGTAGCAACAATATGATCATCCTTCAATCTAATCAATCTAACACCTTGAGTAACTCTACCTAAAGTATTAATATTCTCAGTCCCCATACGCATTACCATACCAGCATCTGTAATAATAACTAAATCAGTATCAGGACGAGCAATCTTAAATGATGCAATATCACCATTCTTATCAGTAATACTTAAAGCTTTTACACCCTTACTACCACGTTTAGTCTCACGATAATCACGAACAGTTGTTTGTTTACCATAACCTTTAACAGTTACGATAATTACATTATCATCATCTGAAGCTATTTCAGCTCCAATACACTTCGCATCACCTAATTCAATACCCTTAACTCCAGAAGCTGTTCTACCCATAATACGAACATCATTTTCGTTAAACTTAACCATTCTTCCACTACTAGATCCTAATAATACAAAATTATTTCCCGTAGTCTTTCTAACAGCTATTAACTCATCATCTTCCTTCAAAGTAATGCATATCTTACCACCACTTCTTATACTATCAAATTCAGATATAGATGTACGCTTAACTAATCCAGACTTCGTTACAAATAATAAATTATCAATCTCTTCATCTGTGGATAACTTGATAATTGAATTAATCATCTCATCCTTTTCAATTGGTAATAAATTAACCATTGGTAAACCTTTAGATTGTCTACTAAATTCAGGTATTTCATAACCTTTCAATCTATAAACCTTACCTTTATTGGTAAAGAATAATACATGATCATGCGTCCTGATATTAATCATCTGTTCAACAAAATCCTCTTCATTTGTTGCCATCCCCTTAATACCGACACCACCTCTATTTTGCGCTTTAAACGTATCCGATGTTGTTCTTTTAATATAACCTTTATGAGTTAAAGCAATCATTACATCCTCATTTGGAATCAATGACTCATCTTCAATATAATCAATAGCAGTCATATCAATATGAGTTCTACGATCATCAGCGTATTTATTCTTAATTTCTGTCATTTCATCTTTAATTATATTAAGAACCTTCTCCTCACTAGCTAAAATAGATCTTAATTCATCAATTTCCTTCATTAAATCAGCTAATTCTGCTTCAATCTTATCTCTTTCCAAACCAGTTAATCTTCTTAATCTCATTTCCAAAATAGCTTGTGCCTGAATCTCCGTAAGACCAAATCTATCCATTAAACCAGATTGAGCTTCTTCATCACTATTTGAATTACGAATTAATTTTACCACTTCATCAATATTATCTAAAGCTATCTTCAATCCCTCTAAAATATGAGCTCTTTTTTCAGCTTTATCCAAATTAAATCTCGTTCTTCTTATAATAATTTCTTTTTGATAATCTATATATTTAGAAATTATATCTTTCAAACCTAATGTCTTAGGAACACCTTGATCCAACATTAAGAAAATAATTCCAAAATTAGATTGAAAATCAGTATGTTTATATAATTGATTTAATATCACTTGCGGATTAGCATCCTTTTTTAAAGTAATAGTTATTTTAACACCATTCTTTAAATCAGTATGATAATCAGTAATACCATCAATTACCTTATTATGTACTAAATCAGCTACCTTATTTTTCAAATCTAATGTATTAATACCATAAGGTACTTCATCAACAACTATATAATGACGACCATTTCTTTCTTCAATCGTAGCTTTACTTCTAATTGTAATACTTCCACGACCAGTTTCATAAGCTTTTCTTATTCCAGAATTACCTAAAATAATACCTCCTGTTGGAAAATCAGGTCCAGGTATATATTTCATTAATTCATCTAAAGTAATATCAGGATTATCAATATAAGCAATACATCCATCTATTACTTCACCTAAATTATGAGGAGGAATATTTGTTGCCATACCAACTGCAATTCCCATTGTTCCATTAACTAAAATATTAGGAAATCTTGATGGTAAAATAGCTGGTTCTTTTTCTGAATCATCGAAGTTTGGAATCATATCAACCGTATCCTTGTTAATATCTCTTAATAATTCCAAAGAAATCTTAGAAAGTCTTGATTCAGTATAACGCATGGCTGCTGCTCCATAACCTTCAATATTACCAAAGTTACCATGACCATCAATAAGCATACAACGATAAGAGAAATCCTGAGCCATCCTTACCATTGCTTCATAAATACTTGAATCACCATGTGGATGGTATTTACCCATTACATCTCCAACAATTCTAGCACTTTTTTTATGAGGTTTATCAGGTGTATATCCAGATTCATACATTGAATATAAAATTCTTCTATGTACAGGTTTTAAACCATCTCTTAAATCTGGTAACGCACGCGCAACAATAACACTCATTGAATAATCCAAAAATGAATCTCTAACCTCTTTAACTATATTATTTTGTTCTAATCTATCCACAACCATTCACCTCCTAAGCATCTAAGTTTTGTACAAATACAGCATTTTCTTCAATAAATTGTTTTCTAGGTTCTACTTCATCACCCATTAATTTAGAGAAAACTTCATCTGCTGCTCTTGTATCTTCTAATGTAATTTGTCTTAAGACACGTTTTTCAATATCCATTGTTGTTTCATTTAATTCTTCAGCATCCATTTCTCCTAAACCTTTCATACGTAAGATATCTCTCTTCGTTTCTGGTTTTAATGTTGCTAAATATTCATCTCTTTCTTTTTCATTTAAAACATACTTAATAGTTTGTCCATGTTTAATACAGAAAAGAGGTGGCTGAGCAGCATATACATGACCAGCTTCAACAATTGGTCTAAAGAATCTATAAAATAATGTTAATAACAATACTCTAATATGTGCTCCATCAACATCGGCATCAGTCATAATAATAATTTTATCGTACCTTAATTTAGATAAATCAAATTCATCACCAATACCAGTACCAAAAGCAGTAATAATAGTTCTAATTTCTTCATTATTTAAAGCCCTATCTAGTCTAGCTTTTTCAACATTTAATATTTTACCTCTTAAAGGAAGAATTGCTTGAGTCATACTGTTACGACCTTTAATAGCTGATCCACCAGCTGAATCTCCTTCGACTATAAATATTTCACATTCTGAAGGATCTTTACTCTTACAATCTGACAATTTTCCATAGAAATTAGTAATATCTAAATCTCCTTTACGACGTGTTAATTCTCTTGCTTTCTTAGCAGCTAATCGAGCTCTAGAAGCAGTCATAGATTTTTCAATAATAGTTTTAGCTTCTTCAGGATTTTCAAGTAAAAATCTCTCTAACCCTTCACTAAATACATCATCAGCAATCTTTCTAACTTCAGCATTACCTAATTTTGTTTTAGTTTGACCTTCAAATTGTGGATCAGGATGTTTACAAGAAATAATCATTGTTAAACCTTCTCTAACATCATCACCAGTTAAAGGATCATCATTATCTTTTAATAATTTTGCATTCTTAGCATAATTATTAATAATTCTTGTTAAGGCTCTTTTAACCCCATCTTCATGAGTTCCGCCTTCATAAGTACTAATATTATTAGTAAATGAATATAAACAAGAATTATAATCTTCATTATATTGGAAAGCTACTTCAATAGATATATTATCTTCTTGACCTTCGACATATACTACATTTTCATGAATAACTTTTTTATCTTTATTCAATTTTTTAACAAATTCAATAATTCCACCATTATAAACAAATTCTTGTTTCTTTTCATCCTCTCTTAGATCTTCTAAGATAATTCTTAATCCCTTATTTAAGAAAGCTAATTCCTCTAATCTTGTTGCTAAAGTTTCATAATTATACACAGTTGTTTCTTTAAAAATAGTTGGATCTGCTTTAAAAGTTACAGTAGTACCAGTTCTATCTGGATCACAATCATCAACTATTTTTAATTCATCAACAGGATGTCCACCATTTTCAAATCTTTGAAAGTAAACATGACCATCCCTATAAACTCTCACTTCTAACCAAGAAGATAAGGCATTAACTACTGATGCGCCTACACCATGTAATCCACCAGATACCTTGTAGCCACCACCACCAAATTTACCTCCAGCATGAAGCACTGTAAATATAGTTTCAATTGTTGATAAACCAGTTTTAACATTAGTACCAGTTGGCATTCCACGACCATCATCTCTAACAGTAATAATATTACCTTTTTCAATAATTACTTCAATATCATCACAATAACCCGCTAATGCTTCATCAACCGCATTATCAACTATTTCCCAAACTAAATGGTGAAGTCCTCTTTCACTAGTGGTACCAATATACATACCAGGTCTTTTTCTAACAGCTTCTAACCCTTCTAGAACTTGAATATCACTATCATTATATTCTTCATTTTCCTTCATATATTAATCCTCCCTTACTACACCATCATTAATTTCAAACAATTTACTTTTTTCTAAAATACTACCATTAATTTTATCTATTTCAGTAGTTGTTATAAATGTTTGAATATTTTCATTTATTAAATTTAAAATATTATTAATTTTAAACCTATCTAATTCGCTAAATAAGTCATCTAATATCAAAATAGGATAATCCTTCCTAATTTGATAAAAAATCTCTAATTCAGCCATTTTATAGGCAATAATAGCGTTTTTTTGTTGTCCTTCAGATCCATAATCTTTAATATTAAATCCTTCAAACTTAAATTTAAGATCATCATGATGAACCCCAAAAGTTGTTTTACCTAAGATAACATCTCTATTCAAATTATTTTTATATTTTTTTAATATTTTTTCTTTATCAAAATTATTAAAATCAGATATATATTCTATATTTAAATCAGAAATACCACATATCTTGTTATAAAACACTCCTATTTTTTCATTTAATAAATCAACATATTTTTTTCTTGATAAATAAATTTTTTCACCTAAATCAATCAATTTACTTGTTAAAACATCTAAATAATCGCTAGATGTATTAGCATTAATATTCATTGATTTTAAATAAGTATTTCTTTGTTTTAAAAGTTTATTATAATTATTTAAAGTTTTTAGATAACTATTATTTATTTGTGATATTTCTAAATTAATAGCTTTTCTTCTAATACTAGGTGAATCCTTTATAAATCTTAAATCATCAGGATTAAAGAGTACAACACTAACTTTAGATATATAATCACTTAACTTATCTATTTTAGTATTATTTATTTTTACTTTTTTTCCACCATCTTTAATTATTATTTTATAATCATTAGTATACTTATCTGTAATTTGCCCCTCTACACGACAAACATCTTTGTTGTTCATAATTAATACTTTATCAACAGAACCCCTAAAAGACTTTGTAAGTGCAAGCACATAAATACTTTCAACTAGATTAGTTTTTCCAGAACCATTATTACCATATATTATATTGTAACTAGGTGAAAAACTAATTTCCATTTTTTCATAATTTCTAAAATTTAATAACTTCAAATGTTGTATCTTCATTTTTTAGCCTCTTTTACGACCATGGATTAATAAAAGTATTTTTTGAGTACTCCCATACCTCCATTAAATTATAACATAAAAAGCTACCTTTTAGTAGCTTTTTAATCATTTTTTATCAATTTTTCTCATTTGTAATGTATCTTTTAATCTAGAGCATCTATAAAGTTGATTATCTATGATAGCTGTTGATACATCAATAAGTAACTTTTTACCATTTTTAAGTTCAATAATAGTCTTATCTTTAAACTTATCTGGTTTATAGATATGTTCATAAGATAACCAAGAACATTCTTTATTTTTAGGCGATAAAGTAGGAAAAAAGATTAAATCAAAAGTTTCTTCTATTATAACTGGTACTTTATGTGTAAATCCAACTAATTTAGAAGTCCCTATTTGTCGTCCTTCAAGTGAACTACCAAAGTATTCACAACTCTCTTCTACTATCTTTAAAACTGGTTTATCAACAGTAAAAGAATCTTCTACTTCATATACCACTGTATGATGTTCATCTTTTGGTATTAAAGCTACTGTATTCTTATTTATTTCATAAGAATCCATAATCAAAACCTCCCTCTTTCCAAAATTTACCAACCTTATACTTTATTTATTTGTCGAATTTTGTCATAAAATGTCGAATGTAACATAAAAATTAAAAATATTAAAAAAAATCACTCTCTTTCACGAAAGTGATTTTTCTTTTTAAATAATTAAAATGTTTTTATTGGTAAAATTAGTTGAATTAAAGATTCATCATTTACTGATTTAATAACAATTGGTTTTACTTCACCATTAAGAAGAATTAATATTTCTTCATCTTTCATTGTTTTTAATGCATCCAACATATATTTAGCACTAAAGGAAATATCAATATTAGCATCAGCAGCTGTTTCTACATCAAGTTTTTCTTCTACTTTACCTATTTCTGAAGAATATGAATTAATAACCATCTGATTATTTTTTATTTTCATTTTTACAATGTTTTTATCTTTATTTTGTGTAAGTAAAGCAGCTCTATCAATAGCACTATAATAGCTATCTAATTTAGTATTAACAATTATCGAAAAATCGTTAGGTATTAGATTTGAAGTATTAGGATACGTTCCAGAAAGAAGATTACTTTGAAATATTATGTTCTTATATTTAAATAATACCTTATTAGTAAACACATGCATTTCAACATCTTCATCTTCAGTAATTATTTTATCTAATTCCATTACATTTTTTCCTGGTATTACTATATTTATATCTTCATCACTTGGATCAATTAAAGTAATATTTTTCTTAGCCAAACGATAAGAATCAGTTGCTATACATTCTAATAAATCCCCTACTATTTTAAAATTAAGTCCAGTAAGTAAAGGTCTTAGTTCTTGTGTAGATATTGCAAAAGCTGTTTGACTTATAATAGTTTTAAATGTATTACCTTTAATAATTATTGGTTTATCCACTTCTTCTAATTTAATACTAGGATATTCTTTAGGATCTAAACAATTTAAATCATATTGACTATTATCTGATGATATTTTGATTTTAAGTCCATCCATTAAGTCAAAATTAATTAAATCAGATGGTAATTTTCTTATTATATCCAATATATATTTACTTTGAATAATTATAGATCCTTCTTTTTCTATATTAGTAATTGCTTTTTTTTCAATAAAAGCTCTAATTGTAAGTTCACTATCACTAGCTGTTAAAAATAATCCTTCATCATTTAATTCAAATTTAACACCATTTAATATAGGAATTATATTCTTAGTCGAAATAGCTTTTACAACATTTGATAAATTTTCTAATAAAATATTTTTTTCTATTGTAAATTTCATTTATTTTTCCTTCTTTCTTATTTATTTTAATAGTTTTATTATTATTATAAAGTTAATAATGTGAATAACTTTAATTATACTCACAAATTTCTAGCAATTTTTAACTTTTTTTCTTGTTGATAAACCTAATTTTAATAACAATTAATTAACATTATTATAATTTAGATTTAATTTCATTGATGATTTCTTTTAATTGACTATTATTTTTTAAATCTTCTTCAATGGTATTTACAGCATGTATTACTGTTGAATGATCCTTTCCACCAAATTCTAACCCTATTCTTGGATAAGATTGATCAGTTAACATTCTACATAAATACATTGCAAGCATTCTCGCATAGGCTATATCTTTACTTCTCTTTTTACCTTTTAATACCTCTACTGTAATATTATAATAATCTGCTACTGCTTTTTGAATACTAGAAATATCATTTGTCATATATGGATTTTTTGTTAAATAATCTTTTAGTGCTTCGTTTGTAAATTCTAAATCTAATTTAGTTGGTACAAATATTGCTGTATAAGCCACCAACCTATTTATTACACCTTCGATGCTTCTTACATCAGTATCACAATTATTAGCAATAAATTCAACAGCATCATCAGTAATTTTATTAGCCAAATTTGGAATTCGATTAATTTTATCTTTTATAATACGACATCTTAAATCAAAATCTGGTGGATAAATATCTACCGGCAACCCCCAAGCAAACCTACTTCTAAGTCTATCCTCTAATAATTTTAAGTCATCAGGGGATCTATCAGAGCTTATAATAATTTGTTTATTATTATCATGTAAAGAATTAAAAGTATGGAAAAATTCTTCTTGTGTTTTTTTAGCATCCACCAAGTATTGAATATCATCAATAATTAATACATCAACATTACGATACTTGTTTTTAAATTTATTAAAGTGGTCTCTATTATTTTCAGCATCATCATTACTAGTATAGTCTTTTCTAAAGTCATCACTAGTTGCATACAATACTTTAAGATCTTTGTTGTGTTCTGTTATGTAATTACCTATAGCATGCATTAAATGTGTTTTTCCAATACCACTTTTTCCATATATAAATAATGGATTGAATTGAACTCCTGGATTCTGTGCTACAGCAAAAGCTGCTGTCCTAGCAAATTTATTAGTATCCCCTACTACAAAATTATCAAAATTTAAATTAGGTTTTAAATTAGTTTCAAAAGGAGTATCATCGTTGTGAATATCATCCTGATTATTAACAACCTCGTTTATCAATTCTGTAGCTGGAATTTCAATTTCTTCTTCCAATAAACATTCTATATCCCTTTTTACCCCTGTAATTTTAGAAAAAGCCTCATCCATTAAATCATAATAATTTGATAATAAAAATCTCTTGTGTAAAGGCATTGGTACTTGTAATACTATCTTCGAATCAGTAATCTCATGTAATTTAGTATCTCTAAACCATGTACTAAAAGATACTGGATTAAGTTTTTCTTTAATAATATCTAAAAACTGTGCCCAGATCTCCTCTGAGTTCAATCCCATCACCCCACTTTGCCATTTATGTACAAATATTTTAACTCAACCTGTGGAAAAATAAAAGTAATATTTTCAAATTTTTAATTAATAAACAGGATATAAACAAAGTTATCTACAAAAACTAACAAATAAAAACAAATAAATAAATATTTATTAACATTATTCACAAATTTAAAATAAACATGTTAAAAAAGTTATTCACATATTCACAGGCAATTGTTAATAAATGTCTAATTTTTACAAAAATCAAAGACTTACCTGATATTTCTTGACTTTTTTTAAATCTTAATATTATAATAAGGGAGCTTATTTAGATGTGGAGGTGTTATACATGAAAAGAACTTATCAACCAAATAATAGAAAAAGAGCTAAAAAACATGGATTCTTTGCTAGAAAAGAAAGTAATATTCTAAAATCAAGAAGAAAAAAGGGACGTAAAAAAATCGTTGTAAAATAAGCCACTATTATAAGTGGTTTTTTATGTATTAAAAGGGTGAAAGAATATGAAAAGGGCAGAAACTATAAAAGATCGAAAATTATTTAATAATATAATAAAAAATGGTACTTTTCTTAAAAATACATATTTTGTCATTTATAGTTCTAAAAAAGAAGAATCAGAAATAAATTTTGGTATTGCTATAAGTAACAAAGTAGGTAAAGCTCATCTTAGAAATAAATTAAAAAGACAGGTTAGAACAATTATCGATAAAAACAGAAATTTATTTAAAAAACACAACAATTATATTATAATGATTAGAAAGAGCTGTTCTTTAGCAAAATATTTTGAATTAGAACAAGCTTTAGTAAATTTATTAAATAAATAAGGGTGATACAGTGAAAAAAAGCAATAAATTAAAGAAATTATTAATCATTATATTATTAATGATAATATTAACTGGTTGTACACAAACATTAAAAGATGGTAAAGAAGCCGTAACAAACGAAAAAACTGGTCAAACATTAACATCTAACATATTATGTAAACCAGCAGATGAAGATTTATTAAAAAAATATGAACAGTATGATGGAGATTTAAAAGTAAGTTTAGAAGATTTACCGACATGTGAAACTTTTACTCCAAGTAAATTAAAATATCAAGGTTTATGGGAATCAATTTTTATTAAACCATTAGCATACATAATTTTAAAATTTGGTTATTTAGTTAAAAATATGGGTATATCAGTTATGGTAATTGGTCTATTAATAAGATTAATAATGATGCCAATTCAAATTAAAACAGTAAAACAATCTGAAAATATGAAAAAGATTCAACCAGAAATGGCCCGTATTGAACGAAAATACAAAGATAAAACTGATAATGAATCACTTATGGCGAAAAGTCAAGAAACAATGTTACTTTATAAAAAATATGAAATAAATCCTGTAAGTGGTTGCTTATTAGCATTTATTCAGTTACCATTATTCTTTGCTTTCTTAGAAGCTATTAATAGAGTGCCAGCCATATTTGAAGGAAATTTTCTAACGATGAATTTAGGAATGACTCCCGTAACAGGAATAATGCATCATAATTATTTATATATAGCATTAATAATTCTAATAATTTTAACAACATTCCTATCATTTAAAATTTCAATGGCTAGTCAAGATAAAAATTCTGAAATGGCTCAACAAATGAATTTCATGTTTATCTTTATGATTTTGATGGTCTCAGTTGCCTCATTAAGTTTACCAACAGCCATAGCTTTATATTGGATTGTAACAAATGGTTTTGCAGTAATACAAAACTATATAATAAAGAAAATAATTGAAAAGAGGAAGTAGTATGAAGGTTGAAGTATTTGAAGGAAAAACAAAAGAGGAAGCTAAAGAAAAAGCATTAGCTGAATTAAATGTTACAGAAAATGAAGTATTCATAAAAGAAGAAGAAAAAAAGGGTAAATTATTTAAAGCTACAACATATTTATGCAAAGTAGTTAAAATTAGTGAAGTTGCTAATTTCTTAAAAGAAAAATTAGCTGAAATGTTAAAAAATATGGGAATTGAATGTCAATATGAAACAAATGTCAGAGATGAACAAATTAATATAAAAATGTATTCTGATAAAAATAATATTTTGATTGGCAAAAATGGCCAAACATTAATTGCAATTCAAACAATATTAAGACAAATAGTATTTAATGAAATTGGTACTTATCCTTACATATTATTAGATGTTGAAAATTATAAAGAAAAGAAAATATCTAATTTAGAAAGAAATGCTAAACGTATTGCTCGGGAAGTACTGAAAACTAAAATTGATGTTAGCTTAGATAATATGAACTCTTATGAAAGAAGAATAATTCATAATGCCTTATCTAAATACAAAAATCTATCAACTACTAGTGAAGGTGAAGAACCAAATCGTCATATTGTAATCAGATATGTCGAAAATACTGAACCTGATAAAAATGATGAAGAAGAGTAAAGTAACTCTTCTTTTTTATTTCCCGGGAAATAATTTTGCTATAATAAATATAAATAAAAATAATTTCCCAAATATCTAAAATATGCTATAATACAGGCCGAAAGGAGCAAAATAATATGAATGATACAATATGTGCAATTGCAACAAGTCAAGGAGTAGGAGCAATTGCTATCATAAGAGTTAGTGGAAATGAATCCTTAGAAATTGTGAATAAACTATTTATAGGCAAAGAGTTAACTAAAGTGGAATCTCATACTATAAACTATGGTAAAATAATTGATCCAATAGATAATAAAATAATTGATGAAGTCTTAGTATCAGTTATGTTAGCTCCTAAAACTTTTACTAGAGAAAATGTTGTCGAAATAAATACTCATGGTGGTATAGCCTCAACTAATAAAGTCTTAGAATTACTACTAACTAATGGTTGTCGTTTAGCTGAACCAGGCGAATTTACAAAAAGAGCTTTCTTAAATGGACGTATAGACTTATTAGAAGCTGAAGGAGTAATGGATTTAATAAATGCCAAAACTGATTCGCAAAGAGATTTAGCAGCTAATCAAGTAACAGGTAAAGTATCAGAACTAATAAATAACTTACGTAGCGATTTAGTTCAAATAATTTCTAATATCAATGTTAATATCGATTATCCAGAATATGATGATGTAGATATTATAACTAATGATTTACTAATTCCTAAAATAGCATCATTAAAAGAAAGAATCAAAAAAATATTAGAAGAAAGTAAAAATGGTCAAATTATTAAAGAAGGTCTTAAAACTGCTATTGTTGGTCGTCCTAATGTCGGCAAAAGTAGCTTACTTAATGCTTTACTAGAAGAAGAAAAAGCAATTGTTACGGATATAGCCGGTACAACTAGAGATATTGTTGAAGGCCAAATAAGTATTAATGGTGTTATGTTAAATATTATCGATACAGCTGGAATAAGAGAAACTAAAGATAAAGTAGAATCAATTGGTGTATCTAAAAGCCTAAAAACTATCGATGAAGCCGATTTAGTCTTATTAGTATTAAATAATAATGAAAAACTAACACCAGATATAGAAGAACTAATAACTAAAATAAAAGAAAAAGAATATATAATAATTATCAATAAATGTGATTTAGCTTCTAAGTTAGATATAACTAACTTAAATGTTGATAAATCTCGTTTTATCAACATGAGTATTAAAGATAATCAAGGAATTGATGCATTAAAAAATAAAATAATTGAATTATTTAACTTAAATAAACTAGAAAGTGCTGATCCAACCTATTTAAGTAATAGTCGAAGTATTAGTATTTTAAGAAAATGTCTAATTTCTATTGAAGAAATAGAACAAGGTTTAAAAGATAATCAACCAATAGATATGATTGAACTAGATATTAAAAATATTTGGGAACAACTAGGTATGATTAATGGAACTACTTACGAAGAAGAATTACTAGATGAAATGTTTAGTAGATTTTGTCTTGGGAAATAAAAAGAGGTGTGAATAACTATGTATGAAATAATTGTCGTTGGTGGAGGCCATGCCGGCTGTGAAGCAGCCCATGCCTGTGCTACCAAAAAACATAAAACTTTATTAATAACCAGTAATTTAAAAAATATTGCTGATATGCCTTGTAATCCTCATATCGGCGGAAGTGCTAAAGGTATAGTAGTTAGAGAAATAGATGCCTTAGGTGGCATCATGGGTAAAGTAGCTGATAAAACTCATTTACAAATAAAAATGTTAAATAGTGCTAAAGGTCCAGCTGTCCAATCATTACGTGCTCAAGGCGATAAAATAGCTTATCCAAATGAAATGTTAAATACTTTAAATAAATTAGAATACTTAGATATAAAAGAAGGAATGGTTGAAGACTTAATAATTGAAGATGGTAAAGTAGGGGGAGTTATCTTAGAAGATGGTACTAAAATTATTTCCAAGGCCGTCATTCTAACAACTGGTACATATTTAAAAGCCGATATTTTAGTGGGAAATACTCGTACTAGAAAAGGTCCTCATGGAGAAAAACCATCTAACTTTCTAAGTGATAAATTAAAAGACTATGGCTTTAATATTATTAGATTAAAAACTGGTACACCTCAAAGAATCGACCGTAAAACAATTGATTTTTCTAAAACTAAATTAGAACCAGGTGACGATGTTTATCATACCTTTAGTTTTGACTTAGAACCATCATATAAAATAGAAGAACAAGAACCATGTTATTTAACCTATACTACTGAAAAAACTCATCAAATAATTAGAGATAATTTAAATAAATCAAGTATGTATGGTGCTTTAGATGATATAAAAGGTATCGGTCCGAGATATTGTCCATCAATTGAAGATAAAGTAACTCGTTTTGCGGATAAAGAAAGACATCAATTATTCTTAGAACCAGAAAGCCGTTATTATGATGATATCTATCTTCAAGGTTTTTCAACTTCTATGCCTCCAGAAATTCAAGAACAAATGGTTCATAGTTTACCAGGTTTAGAAAATGCTAAAATTTTAAAATATGGTTATGCTATCGAATATGATGCTATCTATCCAACTCAACTAAATGCTTCCTTAGAAACTAAAATAATTGCAAACCTTTATACTGCTGGTCAAATAAATGGTACTAGTGGTTATGAAGAAGCTGCTTGTCAAGGCTTAATGGCCGGTATTAATGCTTCCTTAAAATTAGAAGGAAAAGAACCATTCGTCTTAAAAAGATCTGATGCCTATATCGGCGTTTTAATTGATGATTTAATTACTAAAGGAATAAGAGATCCATATCGTTTACTAACTTCTCGTGCTGAATTTAGATTATTACTACGTAGTGATAATGCTGATTTACGTTTAAGAGAATATGGTTATGAAGTAGGTTTAATTAATGATAAACAAATAAATAAATTACATCAAAAAGAACAATCTATTAAAGAACTACTTACTTACATGAAGGATACAAAATTAAAAGTAACTGAAGATATCAAAAACAAATTTATAACCAATAACTACCAAGTACCTAATAATGGTATAACCTTAGAACAATTAATCAAAAGACCGGAAATTAATATCTCATTCTTAAATGAAATAGTCGAAATTCCATATCCAGAAGAAATAAAAGAACAAATAGAAATAAATTTAAAATATGAAGGTTATATAGCTAAAGCTTACAAAGAAGCCGAAAAAATGTTAAAACTTGAAAAGAAACAAATACCTGCTGATATTGATTACGATAAAATTAAAAACATTGCTTCAGAAGCACGTCAAAAATTAAAAGAAGTAAGACCAAAAACTATTGCTCAAGCCATTCGTATAAGTGGCGTTAATCCTGCTGATATCTCTATACTTTCTGTTTATTTAAAAAAGGAATATGGTAAAGATGAATAAAGAAGAATTTATAAAAGAAGTAGTTAAATTAGGTATTAATTTAACTGAAGATCAACTAAGTAAGTTAGATACATATGCTAAATTTCTAGTTGAATATAATACACATACTAATTTAACAGCTATAACTTCTGAAGATCAAATATATTTAAAACATTTCTATGATTCAATAACTATTGTTAAAGCCCTTGATTTAACTAAAGTAAATAATTTAATTGACATTGGTACTGGAGCAGGATTTCCTGGTATGGTACTAAAAATAATATTTCCCAACCTTGAAGTAACTTTATTAGATTCCAATAACAAAAAAATAACATTTTTACAAGAATTGGGAAATAAATTAAATTTAACAAATATATATTATTTTCATGGTCGAGCAGAGGAATATTGTCTTAAACATCGTGAAACATTTGATTTAGTAACAGCTCGTGCTGTAAGTAACATGAATACTTTATCAGAACTATGTTTACCATTAACTAAATTAGGCGGTTATTTTATTCCCTTAAAAGGATCAAATGAAGAAGAAATAACTTCTTCAATAAATGCTATAAAAGAACTAGGTGGTAATGTTGAAGAAATAATTAAATTTTCTTTACCATACGAAGATAGTACAAGAAATATTATCAAAATAAAAAAAATAACTAATACACCAAATAAATATCCACGAAGATATGACAAGATTATTAAGTACCCATTGAAATAAAATTTAAAATAAGGTATTATTAATAATAGGAAAGACTAGATAAAAGGGGCTGATTATATGAATCTAGAATCAGGAGTACTACAAGTACATATTGAAGATATAATACCAAATAGGTTTCAACCTAGACTTTCATTTGATGAACAAGGATTAAAAGAATTAGCAGATTCAATTAGAGAACATGGGATTATTCAACCATTAGTTCTTCGAAAATTAGGCGATAAATATGAAATAATAGCTGGTGAAAGAAGATACAAAGCTGCTCAAATAGCAGGACTTACAACAGTACCAGCCGTAATTGCTAATATTGACGATAATAAATCAGCCGAAGTAGCTTTAGTTGAAAATGTTCAAAGAAGAGATTTAACAGCTATTGAGGAGGCTCGTTCTTATAAAAGTTTACTTGATAAAGGTTACTTAACTCAAGAACAACTAGCTAAAAGAATGGGATTATCTCAACCAGCTATTGCTAATAAATTACGTTTATTAAACTTAGATGAAGAAGTTCAACAAGCGTTGCTTGAAGAAAAAATTTCAGAACGTCATGCGCGAACTTTATTATCTTTGCAAGATAAGAATGCTCAAAGAGAATGGTTACATCGCATAATTAATGAAAGATTAACTGTTCGTCAGTTAGATTTAGAATTAAAGAAACTAAAAGACACTAATAATATTGTTAGTTCTGAAGACGAAAATGAAGGAACAGGTGAAGTACCAATAGTAACATCATCTCCAAGTATTGAAGATATCAAAGCGAATGCGATGGATATAAATGAAGCTAATCGTCTTAGAAATAACCTACCAGAGCAATTGGAGGAGTTAGAAACTTTAGATGAACCAATAACTCCATCACAATCACCAATTACTCCAATAGCAGAACCAACTTCAACAGAATATACTCCAGCTACAACAGTTCCTGAATTTAATATTGCTACTCCCAATTCTGTAAGCACATTAGTACCACCAGAAAATATAGTTGAAGCACCACCTGAATCTAATAAATATTTTGGTATGGTAAATAATTTAGAACCAGAACCAATTCCACAGCAAACTTTTATAAATTCCACAGAATTAATGAATAATACAACGAATAATATGGAAACAACATCTAATAATAATTTTGAAGTATTTGATTCTCCAACACCAAATAATTCATTTATTGATATGAATAATTCCCAAAATAGTAATTCAAACAAAGTAGAAGAATCAAAACCACCAAAAAAACCGAAACCATTATTTAATAGTCCAATTAATCCATATAATGGGGCACCATTAAATACTGACTTCGATCGTAATCCAAATAATAAATTCTTCACTCCAGTTATGGATAATACACCTGAAATTCAAGTAAATACTCCAACAGAAAAAGAAGTAGATCCAATGCAAGCTGTAGATCAATTAATGAATAATAGTCAAAAATCAGAAACTTCTGGTAAGCTGGAATTAAAAGATGCTATTGCTACAATCCGTTCTTGTATTGAAGATTTAGGATCTAAAGGATTCTTTATAAATGTTGAAGAAATCGATTTTGATAATAACTATCAAATCACTATGCAAATCCATAAAGACAACTAATAAGTTGTCTTTTCTTAAGTTATACTAAATATAGTAAAGAGGTATAAAGATGAAAAAAACTATAATTTGTGCTTATGTTATTTCTATTATAATGTTAATCTT
>CANQFI010000005.1 GCA_947598455.1 uncultured Bacilli bacterium
TAGGAAAAGATTATATGGATAATATCGATATTATAAAGGGAGGAAAACATAATATAGGAGCTACGCATCCTAAAGAAGTAGAAGAAGCTATTTTGAAGTATACTATGAAATAAATACAATATTTTAATGTTGTATTTATTATTTTGCATAATTTTATAGAAATATTGAATAATTTTATGAAATATGGTATATTATAAATGTGAATAGCGATGGAGTATCTTCGGATTCCATCTGTGCAAGTTGGATGCGTCTAACTTGCTTTTTTATGTATTAAATTTAGTATTTTTGAATAAATGTATATTGAAATTTAAAATTAGCACTCTCTATTGACAAGTGCTAATTTTAGAGTATAATGATTACTGATATGGAGGGATTATTATGAATTATGGATATAATATGCCACAAGAAGAAGAGGATGTTTTAGCTAAGTATGGTCGTGATATTACGATAGCAGCTAAAGAAAATAAGATAGATCCAGTTATTGGTCGAGATGAAGAAATAAGGAGTATTACAAGAATATTATCACGTAAGACAAAGAATAATCCGGTATTAATTGGTGAACCTGGAGTTGGTAAAACAGCTATAGTCGAAGGTTTAGCACTACGTATTATTAATGGTGATGTACCGGATGGTTTAAAAAATAAAACAATATGGGGACTTGATTTAGCAGCTTTAGTAGCAGGCGCTAAATATCGTGGAGAATTTGAAGAGAGATTAAAAGCAGTTTTAAATAAAATTAAAGATTCTGATGGTAATATCATTATGTTTATTGATGAAATACATATGATAGTGGGAGATTCCGGGGAAGGAACGATGAATGTGGCTAATATGCTTAAACCAATGCTAGCACGCGGGGAGATTAAGTGTATTGGAGCAACGACATTAAATGAATATCGTAAGTTTATTGAAAAAGATGGGGCGTTAGAAAGAAGATTTCAAAAGATTTTAATTAAAGCTCCTAGTGTGATAGATACAATAGCTATTTTACGTGGTTTAAAGGAAAGATTTGAAGTTCATCATGGAGTTAATATTAAAGATCATGCTTTAATTGCAGCAGCGACTTTATCTGATCGTTATATTACAGATCGTTATTTACCAGATAAGGCTATCGATTTAATAGATGAAGCCTGTGCAACTATTAAAGTAGAAATGGATAGTGTACCTGTTAGTTTAGATAAATTAACAAGAAAGATAATGCTACTTGAAATAGAAAGACAATCTTTAAAGAAAGAAAAAGATGAACAAAGTAAGAAAAGGTTACAAGAAATTGATGATGAATTATATGATCTTAAATTACAAGAAAGTAAATTAAAAGAAGATTTTAATAAAGAAAAAGAAGTAAATAATAAAATTAGTGAAACTAAGAAGACTTTAGAAAATTTAAGATATCGTTTAAAAGAAGCTGAAAATAATTATGATTTAGATACAGCAGCTAGATTACGTCATGGGGATATTCCAAGATTAGAACATGAACTAGAAGATTTACAAAAGAATAATAAGAATGTTTTAATAAGCGATACAGTTACGGAAGAAGATATTGCACAAATAGTTTCTAAATGGACGAATGTTCCAGTTTCTAAACTAGTTGAAGGAGAAAAAGAAAAATTACTTAAACTAGAAGAAAATATGAAAAAAAGAGTAATTGGACAAGATGATGTCTTAAAGAAAGTATCAAATGCCATTATTCGTAGTCGTGCCGGGATTAAAGATCCTAATCGCCCAATTGGTTCATTTTTATTCTTAGGACCAACGGGAGTAGGAAAAACAGAAGTAGCTAGAACACTTGCTTATGAACTATTTGATGATGAAAGACATATGATAAGAATTGATATGTCAGAATATATGGAAAGTTTTAATGTTTCAAGATTAATTGGAGCAGCACCTGGTTATGTCGGATATGAAGAAGGAGGACAACTTACCGAAGCAGTTAGAAGAAATCCATATTCAATAGTTTTATTTGATGAAATAGAAAAAGCGCATCCTGATGTCTTTAATATTCTTTTACAAATATTAGATGATGGAAGAATTACTGATAGTCAAGGTAGAACGGTAGATTTTAAAAATACAATTATTATTATGACAAGTAATTTAGGTAGTGAATATATACTAGAAAATTTACCTAATAAAAATGAATTAATTGAAAAAGATTTACATAGAATATTTAAACCAGAATTTTTAAATAGAATAGATGATATTATTTACTTTAATACTTTAAGTAAAGATGTTGTTTATAAAATATTAGATAAAATTGTTAATGATATTAATGGACGATTAAGAGATAAAGGGATTATATTATCTTTAACTCAAGAAGCAGCTAATTATATTATTAATAATGCTTATGATGAAAATTTTGGAGCTCGTCCTATTAAGAGATATGTTTCAGAAAATCTAGAAACATTACTAGCAATGAAATTAATAGATGGAACGATAAATGAAAATTCTAAAGTAGTTATAGATGTTAATAATATGGGAGAATTTTATATAAAAGATAACGCATAGTTATCTTTTATTAATTTATAATAATTAATAGATAGTTGAAAGTAACTTAATAAATGCTTTATACTAATAGAAATGAAATGTTGGTGATATCTTGAAAAAGAAAGTCTTAATTGGATGTGGGATGGCTTTAGTAGGAATAATTATTACAGTTTTAGTTTTATTTATTTTCAAGAATGAAAAAGATAATGGAACTATTAATATGAATATTAAAGTTTTAGATGATTTAAAAATATCTGCAGATGGTCTTAGTTATGAGAGTGAGCTTACTAGAGATGATTTTAATATTGATGAAAGCGTATATAATAATAGAAATCAATTACCTGATACATTATCACGTATTTCTACAACGGGTGGAATTACAAATGGTAAGTTAGATTTATTTTATGAAACCATTAAAAGTAAGAAAAATGATTATTTTGTAAGCAGTGAAAAACAAAATGATGAAAAATGTTTTAGTAAGGATTGTACTGATGCATCTTATATGGTATATGATTTATTTTTTGATTCTGATTCGCCAGAAACAATAGCTTTAACTTCTAATTCATATGTAAAACAAAAAGATGATAATGGTCTTGAAAATGCTATTAGAGTAGGGTTTATTGTAGAAGGAACAACTAGTAGTAAAGATATAAAAGATGTTTATGATTTAGAAGCGGGAATTAAAACAATTATTTGGGAACCAAATAGTGATATGCATACACAAGAAGCAATTAACTTTGTGAAAGATATGTATGATGAGGATTTAGAAAATAGAAAATTATATTATCGAGGAATAAATAGTAATTTTGAAAATTTAAATATAAAAGAGATAAAGACAAGTAATAATTATTCTGATGTTATGGCGAATATTGTTACGGAGAAGGACTTTAAAGATTCTCAAAGATTATTTACAATTCAACAAGGAGTAACTAAGGTAAGAGTATATATATGGCTTGAAAGTGGCGATTCTGATGCAATGTTTGAAAAAGAGTTAACTAATTTAGATATTAATTTAGAATTTGAAATAGCAAAATAAATAAGATACAGGGATGTATCTTATTTTTGAACTGATGAATTATTTTCTTTAGGTAATTCTTCGATGTTAAGTGTTTCATTATTTGAGGTTTCTTCTGGTTTAATATCTTCTTTAGGAATTTCGATTTCAGATGCCTCGTTTTGTTTGGTATTTTCTTTAGAAGTTTCAGTTTTAGAATCAGGATCAGAATTATCAGCAGGTTTCTTTTTGTATAAAATATTTTTAATTATTTCTTTACTACTTATTTCTTCTTCAACTACTTTGAAATATTTGTGTAAAAATTCAGAAATTTTAACTTCAATAATTATTTCACGACATATAATAATGAAAGCAGGAATGTAGTAATAATTTATATTAAAGAAATCTTCTTTATAAAAGTCAGTTGAAAAATAGTCAATTATAAATGTATCAATAGTTGTAAATTGGCAAAGTATTACAGAGATTAAGATTATAATACTTAAAACAAGCATAAAAATAGAATATTTAGCTTTTCGAAAAACTTTTTTGGCATTTTTAACATTGGCATTATCCTCAGGAGTTTTAACATTAGCTTTAATAAGATCGTTATTATTACTTACTTTAACAATACATAAAAGTATTAAAAATATTAAAATTATTAGAATCATTTTAGTCACCCTTTATTATGTATAAATTATAACATATTTTATTATTATTGGAATATAATGTTGACAAGTGTATTTTATACGCATTATAATGAGTATAGGGTGATGATATGGAAATAAAGAATAAATTGTATAAAAATCAAGGTATCCATGTTATTACAGCATTATTTACAGTTGAACAAGGAATTACCAAAGTATTATTAATTAAAAGAAAAAATGAACCGTTCTTAGGAGATTGGGTTTTAACTGGTGGAGCTTTATATAATAATGAAGATTTGGAAGACGGAGCTTTAAGAGAAATAAAAGAAAAAACTGGAATTACAGAAGTTAAAATTACGCAATTTAAAGCTTTTGGGAAGGTTGATCGTTCACCAGTAATGAGAATGGTAGCTATTGGTTTTATTGGCGTTTTAGATAGTAAAAGGGTTAATTTACTTCGCGAAACTAAAAATACTTCAAATGCTGATTGGTTTGCGATTGATAAGATTCCGCCTTTAGGATATGATCATGATGAAATATTACATGAAGCTATTTTAGAATTACGTAAACAAATAGTAAAAAGTAATATTTTAAAAAGTTTATTTCCTGATGGAGTTACATTACCAGAATTACAGAAAACTTATGAAGCAATTTTGAATAAAAAGTTTGATCGTCGTAATTTTAGAAAGAAAATTCTTAATTTGGATTTAATAGAAGATACAAATCGTAGTGATAAATTTGAAGGCAATAAACCTGCTAAAGTTTATAAATTTAAAGATAAGGTAACAAATAAAGATATATTTTAATTTAAAATATTTTTTTTCTTTGATGTAATGATGCAATAAAAAATAATTGAAGGAGGTGAAATGGTGGTTTATTTAATGCGCCATGGACAAGATGATGAAAATTATATTGGTGGATGGAGTAAAGTTGGGTTAACTAAAGAAGGTAAGATGGAAGTTATCGATACGGCTTTATGGATAAAAGATAATTTACATATTGATAGAGTTATCGTTAGTGATATTAGAAGGGCAATGCAAACAGCAGAAATTGTTTGTGATATACTTAGGCTTTCATTTTTGCCTAGTACGGAATTAAGGGAACAAAATAAAGGATTACTTAATGGTATGTTACAAGAAAAGGCACAAAAAGAATATGGGGAGTTGCTTAATCATGTAACTGTTGATACGGTTTATCCAGAAGGTGAATCTTTAAGAGATTTATATAATAGAATAAAAATATATATTGAAAAATTACTGACATTAAAAAGTGATACATTAATCATTACGCACCGAGGGGTTATTAATATGATATATTTTATTCTAAATAATAAAGAATTAGATATGGATAAGAAACAATTTGGTGTTACAACAGCATCAGTACATGAATTTGATATAGAAAATAAAACAATAAAAAAGATAAGGTAGAGGTAGAGTATGGTTCGTAGAATTGTTTTAACAGGTGGTCCTGGTAGTGGCAAAACTTCAGTATTACAAAAAATTGATCAAGTTTTTACGGCACAAGGATATAAAGTAATTATTATTGATGAAACAGCAACATATTTAATTAGTCATGGAATTAAACCTTTTGGAGAAGGAGCAATTGACTTAGTTGATTTTCAAGAATTAGTAATGCGTATGCAACTAGCTAAAGAAGATGTTTTTGATAGAGCAGTAGAAATGTTACCAAATGAAAAAGTGTTAATTGTTTATGATAGAGGAACAATTGATAATAGAGCTTATATAAATGAACAAGAATTTGAAGAAGTATTGGCTCGCTTGAATCATGTTAAGGATATAGCTGATTTAATGAATAAATATGATTTAGTTATTAATCTAGTTAGTAGAGAAGATTTTTATACAACAGATAATAATAAAGCAAGAAGTGAAGATGTATCAGCAGCAATAGAATTAGGGAAGAAGACTTTACGTGTTTGGTTAGGTCATCCTAAAATAAAAATTGTTCTTCCCAAAGATGAACTTGATGATAAAATTAACGAAGTATTAAATGAAATTAATAAAATACTTAATTTAAAACAAGTTAAGAGACAGGAAAAGTACTTAGTTGATTTACAGAAAACAGATGTTGATTATATTAAAAGTAATGGGACTGCTACGGAAATTGAACAAGTTTATTTACAAAGTAATGATGATATTGAAAAAAGAATAAGAAAAGTTAAAATGGGAAATTCATTTACTTACTATATGAGTGTTTATAAAATATTAGAAGATGGAACAAAAGTTATTGTTAGTGAAAAGAAAATTGATAGTAAAGTATATGATAGTTTAATGGAATTTAAAGATGAAAGATATAGTGTTATTCACAAAAAGAGGTATTATTTTAGTTATAAGGGTGAATATTTTTACTTAGATATTTTTGATAATGATAATGATTTAGGTATTTTAGAAATAAATGTTTCAGAAGATGAACAAGTTTTAATTCCTGATTTTGTTAATGTAGTTGATCAGGTTACTAAGGATAGTAAATATTCTAATAAGAGTATGGCTTTAATAAAGCCAGTAGTTAAGAAGGTGCTTAAAAAATGATTAAAACGTTTACTGGACCAATGCATAGTGGTAAAACGGCAGCGATGATTGCAACTTATAATAAAATATGGAATAAAGAACATGTTAAATGTTTTAAACCTAATTCAGATACCCGAGATATTGGGGTTATGAAAAGTAAAGACTATGGTGATGGTGTTCCAGCAATTGGGATTGATACTTTTGATGAAATATTAGATTATGTTGATGATACTGTTACAACGATATTTGTAGATGAAGCGCAGTTAATGAAAGGAAATGTTAATGTTTTATCCTATTTATCAATTGTTAATGATATGGATATTTATGTTGGTGGTTTAAATCAAACTTCAGAACAAGAACCATTTTTAATTATGCCACAAATATTAGCTATAAGTGATGAAATTGAAGTAATTAAAGCTAGTTGTTATGATTGTGGTAGAGAAGCGCCATATACTTATTTTGAGGGAGAAAAGACAGATGCTATTTTAGTAGGTGATGAAGGATATGTTCCTTTATGTGCTAGATGCTTATTAAAAAGAAGAGGTAGTGTTAGTATGAAAAAAGTATTAATTAAAAAAGTAAAAGGTGATAAACAGGATTAGTGTAAGTGGTATGATAATTCTTATAATATTATGGTATATTTACATATGGAAAGAAAAAGTTACTTAATAAATAAAGAAATAAAGCTATACGTTATCGTATAGTTTTTATGTGGTTAATTTTATATTTTTGATAGATTTTTATATTCAATTTTAGTAATATGATTTATATTTACTTTTAATTGTCATAGAAAAGTTAAGTGTTTTAATAGATTTTGTCTTTTTAATATTGATGTGAATTGATTATACACTATGATTTGACATTTTACTACAATTTTCATATTTACCGATTGATAGAATTTAACAAGAGGTGGTTTATAGTGAGTGTAAAGGTATTTGATGAAAATCATGAAAGGGATTTGGAAAACAGTATTAATGAATTTCTTAAAGACAACAATTGTGATATAATTGATATTAAGTATCAAGTGGCAATTGCAATGTATGGAGAAGATCAAATATATTGCTTTTCGGCAATGATAATATATGAAGAAAAATGAGTGGTTAAAAATGAGGAGAAGTTCATTTGTTGAGGGAACAATAATTGCAACTTTATCAATTGTTGTAACTAAAATATTAGGAATGCTTTATGTAATACCTTTTTATGCCATTATTGGAGTACAAGGTAGTGCTTTGTATGCATATGCTTATATGATATATAGTATTTTTTTAGATATATCTAGTGCTGGATTACCAATAGCTGTTAGTAAAATTATAAACGAATATAATACGTTGGGAATGTTAGATGCTAAAGAAAGAGCTTATCATTTGAGTATTAAAATAATGAGTTTTTTTGCTATTACAATATTTGTTATAATGTTTATTTTTGCACCACAAATAGCTCACTTATTATTAGGAGAATTAAAAGGTGGAAATACTCCAGCTGATGTTGCATTTGCTATTAGATGTGTTTCTTTTGCAATTTTAATTGTACCTTTTTTAAGTGTAGAAAAAGGCTATTTACAAGGGCATAAGATAATAAATGTTTCTAGTGGTAGTCAGGTAATAGAACAAGTTGTTAGAATAGCTGTTTTACTTATTGGTTCTTATTTAATTGTTAAGGTATTTGGTGGTTCTGTTACATTAGCGGTTGGTTTATCAGTATTTGGAGCTTTTGTGGCTGGAATAGCTGCTTATGGGTTTGTTAAATATCATACTTTAAAGAATAAAAAAGAACTTAATAAAGAAGGTAATTATGAACTTGATGATGTAAGCAATAAAGAAATTATTAAGAAAATATTTAGTTATGCAATACCATTTATAATTATTAATATAATTGGTAGTTGTTATAATTTTATTGATATGACATTAGTTTTAAGAACAATGAATTATCTTAAGTTAGATGCTCTTGATGTTGAGTTTGTAACAAGTGCTGTTATTACATGGGCTCCTAAAATTAATATGGTAGTAGCTTCAATAGCAATGGGAATGACAACAAGTTTTATTCCTACAATGGTAAGTGCATTTACTTTAAAAAATTGGTCAGAAGTAAATAGAAAGTTTAATCAAGCATTACAAATATTACTTTATATATCTTTACCAATGACGCTTGGAATATCTTTATTAAGTCAAGCAATATGGAGTATTTTTTATGGATATAATATAAATGGTGGGTATATATTAGCTTTAAATGTTTTTAATGGTTTATGTATTAATTTATTTATGATAACTTCTTCGGCTTTACAAGGATTAAATAAATTTAAAACGGTTTATATTACGACAATAGCTGGTTTTGTTACTAATGCTTTACTTGATGTGCCTTTAATGCTTTTATATAGTAAAATAGGCATACCATCTTTTTTAGGAGCTGTAACTGCTAGTATTATTGGTTATTCATTAAGTGTTGTTATTACTTTAACTTCTTTAAGAAAAGATTGCAAGTTAAAGTATGGAAATACTTTTAAAGAGTTAGGAAAAATTATGGTTCCGATGGTATTAATGATTTTAGTAGTAGTAGTATTAAAAATGTTAATACCAGTTAATTATTTAAGCAGATTATCATGTATTTTATATGTAGCAATTATATCTATAGTAGGTGCAATTGTTTACTTAGTATTGTCATATAAAATGGGAATAGTAGATGAAATATTTGGTAAAGGATATGTAAAGAAAATAATAAAAAAACTTACCTTTGGCAAGATAAGTATTTAAAGCATATACATATTAGAATAATTATTTTCATTTATTTCAGTATTGGTGGTAGTGTTGTTATTAGATAAACTGCTTTCTAATTTTGTAAGACGATTGTCTAAGCGATTAATTTGTCTTTCTATTTTAGATAGACGATTGTCGATTTCATTTGACATACCAATATCAGGTCCGGAGTAAAAGCTAGAATTAGTTTGCGATGCTTGGTATGGACCGTAGTTATTGTTTATGTTATTTGGAATATTATTTGGAATATTTGGAACATTGGGAATGTAACTAGCTGTTTGGGCATTGTAGTTTGTAAAGAAAGTATTACGATCTTTTCTCATTATAAAGTCCTCCTTATTAAATTATATGTATAAGTTTTAGAAAGGTGATGTAAAATGCGTCTTAGAAATGTTAAGAATGCTATAGAAATTGTTAATAGTAGTCCTTATGTAATTATAGATCCTCAAAAATATAAAGGAAGATTCAAACAAGATATTTTTCATAATAATAAACCTATTCATTTAGAAATAGGAATGGGTAAAGGAAATTTTATTATTGATAAAGCAATTAAGAATCCAGATATAAATTTTATTGGGTTAGAAAAATATGAAAGTGTTTTATGTAGAGCTTTAGAAAAATTAGCTGAATTAGATTTACCTAATGTTAAAATTATTAGAGAAGATGCTATTAATTTAGCTGATATTTTTGGTAAAGAAATAGATGTTATATATTTAAATTTTAGTGATCCATGGCCTAAAAAAAGACATGCTAAAAGAAGGTTAACATCGCATACTTTTTTACCAATATATGATATGGTTTTTAGTGGAGAAAGGGTAATTATTCAAAAAACCGATAATGTAGGTCTTTTTGAAAGTTCGATCGTTAGTTTAAGTACATATGGTTATACGATAGAGGAGATTTCTTTGGATTTAGAAAGTACTGGTATGGAAAACTCTTTAACAGAATATGAAAGTAAATTTATAAGTAAGGGAATAAAAATAAATTATTTAAAAGCTCGAAAAAAATAATATTTTAATTTAATATTATAAATGTTATAATATTTTATAAGGATGTAGGAGGTATTATGAAAAGAAAATTTATATTACTTTCTGTTTTTATCTGTATATTTTTATGTGGTTGTACACCAGTACAAGATATGTCTTTAGATACAATAATAGAGATTGGAACAAAAAGAAAAGTTGAGGTTTATAATACTTATCGTAAAGGTTATAAGTATAATGTGCCTAAAGGACTTAAAGTAGTTGATAATAAAGAATATAATGAAATATTAAAGAGTGATAATTATACATATTACTTATATGTTGATGCGGTAAGTTTTTATAATAAAGTAATAGAAACTTATGAAGAAAATAATGAGTCGTTTGTATCTATGCCAATAAGTTTTGAGGATAAGTATGGATACCTAGAAATAAACCAGATTTCTTCGAAAAAGTATTTTATTGAAATTATGTATAATTATGCTAAAATAGAGGTAATAGTAAAAGAGAAGGATATAAATGTTGCTGTATCAAATTCACTAAGTATATTGGCATCTATTAATTTTGATACTAATATTCTTAAGACTTTACTAGATGAAGAAGTTTCACAGTTTAAAGATTATGACTTTAATATTTTTGAGACAAATAGTAGTAATGAGAATAGTGAATATATGGATGCTGTTGACTCTGATATTTATGAAGAGGAAGAAATACATGATACAGATTTGATTAATTAAGGTGGTGTTATATAGATGGGATTGTTTGATAAAATAAAAAATATTTTATTTGAAGACGATGACGAAGTTGGTGAAATGCCAATCTATACGAAAGAAGATGTAAAGGAAGTTCAAAAGGTGGTTGAAGAAGAACATATTCAAGCTCCTTTTGATGAAACACCAATAAAAACTACTAATGAAACACATTTTAATAATGTAAAAAGGGATATTGATATACAATTTGATGATAATGATGTTATAGGTGAAGTTAGTGGTGCTAAAGAAGTTATAGAAAATTCTTTAGAAAAAGATATGCCAGCTATTAAAGAGGTAAATGAACCACCAAAAGAAGAAAAAAAGTCACCTTTTCTTTCATTTGATGAAGCTGAATTTGAAAGACTTAATTCACGTATAAATAGTAATGAGAATAGAATAACAAATGAAAGTGCTAAAGAATTAAGTAGAGAAAAGAAAAATGAAATGGTGGCGGTTAATGAAGCTAGAAAAGCAAATAATAATTTTTCTTCGACTACAACAATTGTTGATAAAAAAATAAATGATCCTGAAAGATATAAGATTAATACTTCTACGGGACGTAAACCTTTCAAGCCATCACCAGTTATTTCACCAGTTTATGGTATTTTAGATAAGAATTATCGAAAAGATGAAATTGTTGATAAAAAGGATGGAATGAAAAGAGAAAAAGTTGTAAAACCACCTTCTCGTAAAGAAGAAAAAATAGATGAAATTGATATATATGAGGAAAAAAATATTGTCAATGTTGATATTGATTCTGTGAGAAAAAAAGCATATGGTGGCTTAGAATTACTTGAAAAAAAGGCAACATCTGATTCTTTAGGAAAGGTAAAAAATGAAGAAATAAAGAAAAAAGTTAAAGAAGAAGTAAAAAAAGCAGAACCAGAAATTAAGGAAGAACAAAGTGTTGAAGAACAATTAGATAATAAAGAGTTTGAAGTTACTAATGTTATTGATGTAAGTGAAGAAAAAGAAAATATAGAAGAGAAGTTCCCGGTAAAGGAAGAAGTTCCAACGAAACCTAAGGCTTTAGATGATATGGAAAAAACTAATACTTTACAAATTCTTGACGATATTGAAAAAGAGTTAAATTCAATAAAACCAATTTCTAAAGAAGAAACTTTAAGTGATGAAGATGAAATGAAAGAACATCTTGAAAATAGCGATACTTTAGAAAATGATTTATTTAATTTGATAGATTCAATGTATGAACAAGGAGAGGAGGATGAGGATGATTAATTTTTTACAAACAATTTTACCTATTATAATATATATTTTATTAATAATTTTATTAATTATAGGTATAATATTAGGTGTAAGATCTATTCAGACTTTAAATAAAATTGATAAGGTTGTGGATGATGTTAATGATAAAGTACAAACATTGAATGGATTCTTTAACTTAATTGATTTTACTACTGATAAAATAGTATCAATTACTGATCGAGTAGTTGAGGGAGTTAGTGGTCTTATAGGTCATGTTTTTAAGCGTGGACATAAAAAGCACGATGAAGAGGAGGATTAATATGGAGAAAAAAAATAATGGTTTAGGAAAATTTTTAGCAGGAGCGGCTGTTGGTGTTGGATTGGGAATTTTATTTGCACCAAAATCTGGTAAAGAAACTAGAAAAGAATTAAAAGAAAAATTTGAAGAAATGATTAAAAAAGTAAAAGAAATAGATATGAAAGAAGTTAGAGAATCATTCTTAAATAAAATTGAGGAAATAAAGAATGATTTGGCTGATTTAGACAAGGAAAAAGTATTAGAAATTGCTAAAGAAAAAGCAGCAGCAATTAGAAAGAAAATGGATGAATTGGTTGCAGAAGCTAAAGAAAAAGCAACACCAGTTATTCAAAAAACAGTCGATGAATTAAGAACAAAAACAATTGAAGTTCTTAAAGATACTGTTAAAAAATTAGAAGAACCAAAAGAAGATAAAAAGCCAAAAAAAGTAATTAAAAATAATCCTTAAAAATGGATTATTTTTTTTTATATGATATTATTTTTTATTGATAAATAAGTATTAAAATGTTATTATTAATAGTAGATAAGGATAGATTAATATGAGTAGAATTATTGGTAAAAGAAAAATTAATTTTTTAATATATATTTTAATGCTATTTGTTTTTTCTATTGGGATTGCAAAGGCTGATAAGATTTCTGTGTCAGTAAGTGGTGATATTGCAACAATAACTTATAGTGGTTCATCATATTCAACTAATAGTTTAACGTTTTTTTATAATACAACTAATAATACTACAACAGCTGTAAATGTTTTAAATACTAAAATGGCAACAAAAACATCGACTAGAGCTAAAATAAGTTTAAGCAATGGCGATTATTATTTTTGGGCTTTTAATACTTTAACTGGTGCATACTATCCAAGTGGAAAAGTATCAATTAGATCTTCTTGTTATAATAATTATCAATTTAATGTTGTTGGACCTTTTTCAGTTGAAAGATGTGCAACGGCTGAGTTATCTGGTAATACAAGAAAAATAACTCCTTCACGTGCTAATGTAAATGCCAATAATAATTTTGTTGAATGTGCAAGTGGATATGTAATGCAAGCAAGTAATAATCCTACAAGTGATACTTGTAAAACAGTAGATTTAGGTCAATTTAATAAAAGATATTGTAAGCAAGTTTATTCAGGTACATGTGTTAAAAATAGTAATCCTACTGATCCTGGTTCTAGTGGTGGTTCCGGTGGAGGAGGAACTCCTAATACATCTGTTCCAGCGCCTTCCTTGAAATCATTATCAGTTAGTGCTGGTTCATTGTCTCCAGGCTTTAAGAGTGGTACTAAGTCATATAAAGTTTCTGTAGGTGCTGATGTTTCTTCAATATCTGTATATGCTGAAGCTGCTGATGGTAGTTCATTTGTATCTGGAGCTGGTCCTCAAACATATGATCTTAAATATGGTAGCAATACAATTACTATTAAGGTTAAGAATTCCGCTAATAGTGTTGTATCATATAAAATTGTAGTTACAAGAGCTGATAATAGAAGCAATGTTAATACTTTATCTAACTTAACAGTAGATAAAGGTACTTTAACGCCAGCTTTTTCAAGTGGCGTAATGAATTATACTGTTAATGTTGAAAGTAATGTTGATAAAATAACGGTTGGTGCAACACTTACAGATGGTAACTCTAGTTTTGTTAATGGTTTTGGTCCTAATACATATGAATTACAGGCAGGTACTAATCAAATATATGTTAAAGTAAGAAGTGAAAATGGTGTAACTAATGTATACAATATTACAGTTGTTAAAGGTGATACTTCAACTAAATGTACAACGGATATTAGTTCATTAGCGTTATTAAAAGAAATTAATTTATCTTCTGAAAGAAATGTTCAAATAGATCAAATATTATCTTTTGATTCAAGAGTATTTACTTATGATGATATAAAAGTTCCAAATGCTGTAACTGATTTAATTGTTAATGCATATGTTAATGAAGAAGGAGATACAGTAGTTGTAGAAGGTGCTGAAGGTTTAGAAGTTGGTGTTACTAGAGAAATTAAAATCACTGTTACTAGTAAAGAATGTCCGAATTTCTCTAATGTTTATACACTTAATGTAACAAGACAAGATGAGGTAGAAGAAGGTACTGTGGCTGATTTGGCATCACTTTCAATTGAAGGATACGATGATATTGGTTTTGAAAGTAATAAATATGATTATGGTATTAAATTACACAAAGGTGATAAAGAATTAAAATTAGTTTATACAACAGTTGATTCAAAAGCAGTTTGTCGTGAAGAAGGAAACCAAGATTTAACTCAAGGTTCAGTTATTAAAATAGTATGTACTTCAGAAGATGAAAATGATACTGTTACTTATTCGATTTCAATTGATGGAGTAGAAAAAGGGACAAATACATTCTTAATAATAATTATTATAATTATTATAGTAATAATCTTAATTTACTTAATATTAAGATTGCTAGGTTATAGAATTTACTTCAATTTCTCTGTTATTGGTGCATTCTTTAGAGGAATTGGAGAAAAGATAAGTAGCATATTTGACAAATAAAAATTAAATGTTATAATTTAGATTAATTAGCGATGAAGGAATTTACGACTCTGGAGCTAAAACGTAACTCGCGTTAAGAGATAAAGTGTATGATAAAGTTCATAAACTAAGGTGGTACCGCGCTATAGCGTCCTTAGATTTATGAACTTTTTTTATTTTTAGAAAGAGGGATATTATGGAAAAAATGACATTATATGATGAATTAAAATGGCGTGGATTAGTTCAAGATATTAGTAGTCCGGAATTAATTGATAAATTAAATGAAGGAGGAATGACTTTTTATATTGGAACAGATCCAACTGCTGATTCTATGCATATTGGACATTATTCATCATTTTTAATTAGTAAAAGATTGGCACAACATGGACATCATCCAATATTGTTAGTTGGTGGGGCGACTGGATTAATTGGAGACCCTAAACCTAATGCTGAAAGACCGATGATTACGAAAGAAGAAGTTGAAAAGAATATTAAAGGATTAAAGAAACAAGCTGAGGATATATTTGGTTTTGAAGTAGTTAATAATTATGATTGGACAAAAGATATTAGTGTTTTGGATTTCTTAAGAGATTATGGTAAATTCTTTAATATAGGTTATATGTTAGCTAAAGATAAAGTTAAAAGTAGGTTAGAATCTGGTATTACATATGCTGAATTTAGTTATATGATTTTACAGGCTTTAGATTTCCTATATTTATTTGAAAATCGTAATTGTACTTTACAAGTTGCTGGTTCAGATCAATGGGGCAATATTACATCAGGAATTGAACTTATTCGTAAGAAATTAGATAAAGAGGCTTATGGAATGGTAATGCCTTTAGTTACTGATTCACAAGGTAAGAAATTTGGTAAGACTGAGGGTAATGCTTTATGGCTTGATAAAAATAAAACTTCTAGTTATGAATTATATCAATACTGTATTGGTCTTGAAGATTCGATGATTATTACATACTTAAAGATGCTTACTTTCTTAACACCTGATGAAATAATGGATATTGAAAAACAACATTTAGAATGTCCTGAAAAGAGAATTGCACAAAAAGCGTTAGCTAAAGCAATTATTACTGATTTACATGGGGAAGAAGAATATAATAAAGCCGAACAAATTAGTCAAGCTTTATTTAGTGGAGACATTACTGGTTTATCAGCTAAAGATATAATGTTAGGTATGAAGATGGTACCATCTATTAATTTAAATGGAGAAGTTAAATTACTTGATTTATTAGTAGATAATGGAATATGTTCTTCAAGAAGAGAAGCTAGAGAAATGCTTAGCAGTAATGCTATTTCAATTAATAATGAAAAAATAAATGATGAAAATATGATAATAAATAAAGATATGGCGATTGAAGGAAAAGTTATTGTAATTAGAAAAGGTAAGAAGAAACAATTTTTAGGTATATTTGAATAGGGTAAATTGACAATTTACTCTTTTTTTTATAAAATAATCACGCGTTAAGAGAGGGGATTTAGATGCAAAAAGTAATGTTAGAGAGCTTAAAACCAACTGGTTTAATATATAATGGAGAAAGTTCAAAAATATATACTTTAAAAGATGGAAGGATATTAAAAGTAGCATCGCCGATTGTTTTAAAAATTTGTCAGTTAGCTGGAACAACATATGAAAGAAAAATATTAGATACAAGGGCTAAAAGAGTAAGTGAGATAATTAGTCCAGTATCAGCAGTTTATGTAAAAAGAGAATGTGTTGGATATACAATGGAAAAAGTTAATGGACGTGATTTAAATAGTTATGATGCTACATTTACTTTAAGACAAAGAAGTGATTTGCATCATTATTTTGAATTATATAAAAAAATAGAAGATGTTGTTATAAAAGCTAATAAAGAGGGGATTGTTATTCCTGATTTATGTACTTGTGATAATATTATTGTTTTACCTGATGGATCTTTAAAATTTATTGATTACGATGGGATGCAATTGGGAGAAAATGATAGTGCAATAGCTATTTCAACTTCTTTAGGCGATGAAGAAAGATATGTGAATAATCCTAAATTTTGTAATTCTTTTGGTCATTTTACTAGGGAACTTGATAAAACTAGTTTAACTATATTAATGTTTTTAATAGTATTTAATATTGATTTAACTAAAGTTGGGATGATAAGTCCAATTGATAGAAAAGTAATAACTATAGAAGATATTTTTCAAATGTTAGGAATTGATGACTCAGTATTTATGAAGAAGATTGCAGCTAATATAAGTGTTAATCAAATGGGTGTTTATTTACAAGATGAGTTATATAAAATAAGTCAACAATATAATATGCAGGCCTTTAAAATACCTTTTGCAGCGAAAGATGCTTTTATAAAAAAATTAATAAGAAAATAGCAAATAAAAACTCCTTGTCATAAAATATGATGAAAGGAGTTTTTATTATGTACTATAATGGTTATATACGCGATGGACGTTATGGTGGTTTTGTTTTACCTTTTATTACAGGAGCTTTAGTTGGTGGTGCAGCAGTTGGTGTTAGTAGACCAAGACCAATTATCGCTAATCAAGGACCATATCCATATGGTCCATATTATGGACCAGGTCCAGGTTATTATAGACCTAATCCATACTTTTATTAGGGTAGGTATTTAAGTTAATTGATAGACCTATTAAAATATATAATGTAATTAAATATGATCCACCATAACTTAAAAATGGTAGGGGAATACCTATAATGGGTAGTAAAGATAAATTCATTAAAATATTATAAAAAACTTGAAATAATAATGTATTTAAAATTATAAAATTAATAATGTTAGATACATTATTTTTTGTTGTAAGATTATGTAAGTAATAGATAAAAATTAAGATATAAGATATTAAAATAAGAAAGAAAAAGATAATATTATATTTACTTATGATAGAAGCGAAGATAAAATCGTTGTGATTTTCGGGTATGTATAAAAGATTATGAGAACCAATGGATATTAAGGAATTAGTATACTGAATATTATCTTGGTTATGAAAAGCTATTAAACGATCAATACGATAAAATAAGTTAGTTCCATAAATATTAATAAGTAAATCTTTGTTTATGAAATATAAAGATATATTTATAGTAAGAAAAAGAACAACTAATAAAGATGAAATTATGATAATTTTTTTATTTATTTTAAGATATTTTAAAGCTGATAAAAATATTATTAGATAGATTATTATAGCACCAGTATCTGGTTCTAAAAAGGTTAAAAAAGATGGAATTAAAGCAATGAGAAAAATATAGATTATATTTTTCTTTTTGTTAGCTAAGTATGCTATATAAATAGTTAAAGCTAATTTAGCTATTTCACTTGGTTGAATAGAAAAGTTATAAATATGTAGCCAAGCTTTAGAACCTTTTATTTCTTTGCCTACTATTAAAACTAATATAAGTAGAATAATACTTAATAGATAAAAATATTTACTGTACTTATTGATAAATTTATAGTTTATTTTACTTACAATAATAAGTAATAAAATACTTAAAATAATATATATAAGTTGTTTGGTAAAGTATTCTGTTTTAGATAGATAAAGTAAACTTATGATATTTAAAATAAAAATAGGAATTAAAATTATATATTTATTTTTTAATATTGTTTTCATATTATTATATTTGTCAAAATTAAGATATTTTATACATATACTTATGTAGGAGGAATGATATGAAATTACCTAGTGTTTATGCTAATAAAATTGATAAAGATATAAAAAACAATACGGATTATGTTCATACTGATCGAAAAATGAAAAGTGATATTAGTGGATTAAAGAAAGAGTTTGATAATAATGGATATGTTAATAGATTAAAGGTTTCAATTAGAACTAAGGATGGTAGTAAGGAAGAAAAATTAGTTTTGTGTAAAGATAATTATTTTGTAAATATAAATAATGAGAAAATATATTTTGATGATATATTAGATTATGACATAATAAAATAACCATTGTGAAGTGGTTATTTTATTATGTCTTTAATATATTCTTTTAATTGTTTAGCGTCACGACCAAAGATTATTTTTAATTGATTATCTATTTCGACAATACCTTTGGCGCCTAATTTTTGAATAGATTCTTTATCAACGATAGAAGTATCTTTTAAGATAACTTTGAAACGCGACATATTACATTCAGCATTAATGATATTATCTTTACCACCTAGATATTTTATTAATTTATTTACTTCTGATGAAAAATCTTTACTTTTTAATTTTATTATAACTAAAGTTATAATTATTAATACTACTAATATTACAACATATTGTATCCATTCCATTATCTATCACCTGTTAGTTTATTATACTATATCTTTTAAAAAAATAAAAGTATTTACAAATTAGCACTATTTTTTAAAACAAACATAAATTAATAGTGAGATATATGAAAGGGTGATATATATGTGTAATAATGGTAATAATAATAGTAATTGTTTAGCTGAAATATTAAGTGTTATTCTTGTTTTACAACAAAATGCTTGTGTAGATAGTTGCCTAGATTCATGTGATAGACCAATGTTAGGTGGAGGACCTTCTTGCTTAGTATGTAATACAAGACCAGTAATGATATATACTTGTGGAAGCAATAGTGTACCTTGGAGTATGCCAGTTACAAAAGATTCAACGGCAACTTGTGAAGGAACAACAGCAACATGTTCAAATGTCTTTAGAGTAGAAAAAATAGAGGGTAATTGTTGTACTTTTAGAGTTTTACAAGATAATCCTGATCCAACAAGTTTATATCCATATGTTGCAACTAATTCAGTATTTACAATGGATTTAGGTTGTGTTTGTTGCTTAAGATGTTTAACAGATACTTATGTAGAATGTTTATAGAGTAAAGAAGAAGTACTAAGTTATGAATTTAGTACTTCTTTTGTTTTATATAATCGATAAAAATTGATTGATGGATGATTATTTAAACGAGCTTTAAGATTACTTGTTCCTAAACCATTGGAAATAAAGATATCACAATTATTAATATTGTAATAATCATTATAATAATTTTGACTATTTTCAGGAAGGAATAAAGGTTTTAAAAATGGTATTCTTATTAAACCACCTAAAGTGTGTCCAGATAATATTAAGTTGGGATTATAATTAATAAAATTATCAATAGTGTCTGGTTCATGTACTAATACTATTTTATAGAAATTTGAAGTATCTATATCATCTACATAGTCAGTTAAAATTGTATAATTAGGATTAGTATCTTTAATATTAAAACCAGTTATCATAATAGGAGTAGAATCTTTGTAATATAAGAGAGTATTTTCATTATCTAATAATTTAAAACCTGAAGATTCCATTAATTCTTTATAAACTTCTTTATCGTCTTCATTACCATATATAGCATATTTATAGGTATCTTTATTTATTTTACTTAGTTCGTTATTTACTTCATTTTTTATATCATCTGTTAATGAAATATTTTTATCAATTAAATCACCAGTAAAGAAGATTATATCTGGTTTTAGTTTATTTACTTTATTAATGATTTTTTCTAATTGTTTAGAATTTATTGTTGTACCATAATGAATATCAGATAATTGTACTATTTTCATACCATGAAAAGAATCAGGTAAAAGATTAGATTCAACCTTATATTCTTTAATATTAATAAAATTAGTTCCTATTGTTGTGGCATAGATTATAAGAATTATAATAATGAGAAAAATAATGAAAAAGATTTTTTTAGGAGTAGTATCAAGTATTTTTTTTCTTTCTTCGGTAATTTCTTGATCATTATTATTTTTTTCTATACTATCTTTTTCTTCTTTCTCTTTATTTTTGTCATATCGACTCATACGATTATTTGATGATTCTTTCATTATATACCTCCTAATGGTAAAGAAACTAAGATTATACTTATAGCATTATGCATGGCGTGAATACATATGGTACCAAAAATATTATCAGTTTCGGAATAAGCATATGCAAAAGAAATACCCATGGAACAGTAAGGTATTAAATATAAAAGCATTGGTAAATCATTTAGACCATGAATAGAAGATATTAAATGCAGGCCACCAAATATTAAACCTGATGTTATAGCATATAAATGTTTATTATTAGTGAATTTTTTTAAACCTCTTCTAAAGAATAATTCTTCGGTTATTGGTCCTAATATAACAGTAAAAAAGCTTGTTAAAAGTAAATTTTCTTTTAAGAGATTAATAACTTCACTTTGGTTAGTTATTTCTGGTAAATGAAGAAAAGCAATTATTATATTACCAGCATAAGAAATAAATAATCCTTTTAACCACCAATTAAAAGTTGTTTTAAGTATTTCTTTATAGTTCATTTTAAAATCTTTGAAATCTTTAGTTAAAGTTTTAATATATATTAAAGATATAATTAAAGTTAAAAAGATGTAGACGAAAAAGTTATAAAAACTATCAGAATAAGGTAAGATATGTAATTCATTAAGTAAAGCATATATGATTGCTAATAGTAATTGCAATAAAAAGTATAGACATAAGATGCCTATACTTTTTAGTAGTTCTTTTGGATTAATTTGTAATTTTTTCATATTAACAAACATTCCTTTCTCTTCGTTCAAGGTATATATGCTACGAAATTTTGAATAAAGTTTATTTTATCAATCTAATCACCTTTTTATTCTTTATTTTATATAACCTAGAGCTTTTAATCTATTTTCAATTTTTGTCTTATCTGCTTCACCAATTAAACGATGTGATGTGCTTTTTTCTTCACCATCTACAATAAAGATAGTAGTAGGTGTACCGGTAATATTAGCTATTTGAGAAAAACTATTAAGTTCTTCTTTAGATAAAGTGTCTATTCTTATTTCATATGCTGTTAAATCATGATCTGCTAATACTTCCTTTAAAACGGGTTTATAAGCAATACAATGCTCACAATCAGTTTTAGAAACGACAAGAATAAAGGAATCTTTATTATCTATTTTTTCTTGCAATTCAGAATACTTTAAATCAATTAATCTTTTATCTAAATTATTTTCTTTTCCTTTTAAAACAGAACTGGCATAAATTAATCCAATAATAGCACTAATTATTACAATGATTGCTATTATTCCAATAACTTTTTTCTTCATTAAAATCACCATTATTAATATATCATATTCAAAAAAATACTTCAATTTAATATTGTTATTTTGAAATGATAATGGTAAAATTATATTTAGAAAATAAGGTTGGTGCTTTATGAAGAAAAAAATGATTGTATTTTATATGATTTTAGCATTATTCCTTTTCATGGGAAATGCTAAGGCAGAAGAAGAGGAAGATTTGTGTAGCTCTGTACAATTAAGTGAGTTAAGAAGTGAGGCTGCAAATGTTAAAGTTACTTACGTAACTGGTGAGGAAATTGAAACAACTAATGAACCTGATCCAGAAATTGGAGTAAATAAGTTACGAAAACATTATGTATATATTAAAATATTTAATATAAATAGTAGGATGGCTGTTAGGGTTACTCCATCTGGTAGTGGAGTTAGTGCTAATCAAATGGTTGTTGATTCTTCTATGGTTGATCTTGATGGAGTAATTACTTTAAGACAACCGGCAAGTGATGTTAATGTTAATTATCAATTTAATGTATATTCATTGTATGGTGGTTGTTCAGGTAGAACATTAAGAACAATGAAGTTAACTGTTCCTAAATTTAATATATATTCTGAATTAGATATTTGTTCTGATGTTCCTGATTTCTATTTATGTTTACAATATACTAATTATAATATAGATAGTGCAACAGTTTATAATAGAATTGAAGATTATAAAGCTAGATTATCAACTCAAAATGTTGATGAAGAAAATAGTGATGGAAAAAATAATACTTTAAGCAAAACAATGACAAGCATTTCTAAATATAAATATATAATTGTTGGTGTTATTGTGGCGATAGGGGTTGTAATAACAGTGATATTAATTAGAAGAAAGAAGAGTGTTTTATAATGAAATATAATAATTTTAAAAAATATATTCTATTTATAATAATTTCTTTTGTTACTGTTATAGGAAAGGCATATGCAATTGAAGAAGATCAAAAAATTAATACTGAATTTAATGGTAGCCCTGTAACTATAAGTGCAGAAAGATATATTAATTTATCTTGTAGAGCTGATGGTGAATTAAGAGCTTTAACTTTAGATAGAAAAGCTAATGGAGATTATACAATTCAATATAATAAATTACCAGATAGTGATGGTACTGATAAAATTTATTGTGAATGGACTGGTGAAAATTCTGTTGGTTTTGAGAACTATGCTAGTAATATTACATATATATTTAATTATCAAGTTCAAAATCTTGATCAAATAACGATTACGTTAAATGGTTCTTTAAATGTGGAAATTCCAACTGCTGATGTTGTTAATAGAATGGAAAACTTTTTAGGTTTTAATAGTGTATATGTTACAAGAGTTGATTGGTTAGAAGGAAATGAATTTCTTAATACTTCATCTTGTCCTTCGGATGGTGATTGTGTGGTATCAGCTTCAGACCAAGCTTTAAATAGACATGAAACATTAGAAGCAAAAGCGGATGTTTTTTATACTTCTAATGGAGCTCCTGAAGAAAAAAAAGTAACTGTTACCTTTTTAATAAGTTTTACAGGTGGTTTGAAATTATATCCTGGTGGTATTGGAACTTGTAATTTTGATTCTTCAACTTGGAATCTTACTAGTATTGGAGGATATCAATATTATGAAAGTTCAATAACTGGTACTATTACATTGCCAACTTGTACACCTAATAATATAGTAAGAGATGGTTCTCGTGCTGATAGAACATCTGATTTATTGGAATTTGCAGGTTGGGTAAGAATGCCGGAAGCTAGAGATGCGGAAACACCTGCTATTGGTGCATGTGCTGGAGCTATAACTGGAAATATTTCTGCGACAAGTGGTGGAAGTTATTCAGCATGTTATAATTATAAGAGTGGTATTCAATTAGTTATTGATTCATCTTCAAGTTTAGATCCAATGGGAACTTGTAGAGAAACTGATACTGGAGTTTATTTCTGTGAAGGAACGGGAAATATAACATTACCTAATGTTGTACAAAATGATACTGTTGTAGGTAGAAATAGAAGATTTGTAGGATGGGCTAGTTCAACTGGTGGAGAACTAAAAAATGCTGGTGATCCGGTATCTTCTACGGAATATGGTACTTATTATGCTAAATATGAAACTACAACTACTGAAGTAGATAGATATAAAATTGTTTATGTTGGTCAAAGTAGTTTCTTATCTGTAAGTGGTATGACTAGTTGTTCTGCTAGCAGTAATCCTAATTTGGATGTTAGAATGCAGACTAATGATTGTCTAGTTAAAGGATTACAACCAACAGGTAGTGGAGAATTTATCGATGTAACTGTTGGCGTTACAAATGCTGATGGAAGCGAAAAGGTAGTTGTTTATAAATTCCAAGTTAAGAATGCTGGAGGCAATAGTGAAGCTTCAAATGGTTCATTTGTTATAGATGTTGATGCAAGAATTGAAGCTGGTCAAAATGATGATTATGCGTTAAATGATTTCGAACATAAAATGTGTGAAACGGCTACTGTTAGGCCTAAGGCTAATGCTGAAGGTGTTTATGAATATACTGATATTAATAGTAGTAAGAACTTGAATAGTAATAATTATGAGGCAAAATGTGAGGGCTCAGATAAAAAATATTTTGCTTTATGTATGGATCCTGGTCGTAATGGACCAAATGGTGATGTGTATACTTTAACAGAACGTGTCAATCAAGATTCTGATGTTGGACATATGATTGGTGCAATTATTAAATTAATTAATAAGAAAACAACAATTGCTGATTTTGATAATAGAAATAATTCTGTCAGAGTTGCTGCTCATGTAGCAATACGTACTGTTGTATTAATGAATGGTTATAGTGGAGTTGTTGATCATAGTGATGAGGCATATTATTCACATTATAAACATTATGAAAAATTAGCAAAAGATTTAACAGATATTTATAATAATTATACACTTCCAGATGGGCGTGTTCCAAAATCTGGTGATGAAACTTACAATGCCTTTCATGATGCCATTGCTGCTGCAGTTGATGGTTCAGGTGGGTTTGGTATTGATGATAATACTGCTGCTAGGTACTTAATAGATTTATTTGTTGAGTATAAAAATTTTGAATATGAAGAAGGTGGTTCTTTCCAAAGAACTATTGATAGCAGAGATACTGTTATAACTGGTGATAATAGCTATGAAATAACATACAAAGGAACATTTACTCTTCCTTTTGATACTAGACTTAGTTTGAGTAGCAGTCATAGATCTAATTATGACTATTTTAGCAAAACTGGTGTTAAAGGAACATTGGTAAGTTTAACTAAAAATGATGAATTGTCTAAAACTAACCAAGAAGTATATGATTATGTGGTTAAGATTACTGTAAGTGATGTTGAACACGTAGTTGTTCCTAAAAACCATAAAGAAGAATTAGAATATAGTTTAAAATTAACTTATAATGGCGGTATTGATTTCTCAAGTGTTCGTATTGCTAATCCACTTGCAAATAGTGCAGCTAAACAAAGAATGGTAGTATTTGATTTAGGTAATGGGGAAGCTAATATATATTTTGATATTAATGCACCTTCTGGTAGTGTTTGTGGTGAATTTGATAGTTTGGATTATACTAAATGTCCTGATGAAGATCATTGTGATATTAATCAATCATTGTTTAAAGCTTCTGGTTGTTGTAGAGAGATATTAGATGAGAGTACTTATTCATATTTAGTTAATAATGTTTGTAATGGTGAGTGTACTGTTTCTACAATGTCTAATGTATGTAGTTATGATCCTGATTATACAGGTACTATAGATTTATATGAAGTTAAAGAAGGGGCACATTTTACTGGTGCTGATCGTAATTACAAAGATGCTATTGGTACGTGTATTGTCAATGTTAAAGGTAATTATGCCTATGACTATGAGGAAGGTATAATTGCACATAATCATGATAATTATTCTAGTTATGGTACGGCAACTACTAATGAAGAAAGTGATTTGTATCAAAAATATGATGAAAGAGGTAACTCAATAATGGTTGCGTCTTATCGTGATAATAGATATTGTCAAGTAAGTTGTCGTGAAGATTGGACATTTACAATGGGTGCTTTTGGAAACTTTGTTGGTAAAAATGCTGTTTTAGCTGGTAAATTTTTCCAAAATCATGATAATGACATTTTCATTTCAGGTGGACGTACATGTTATACAACATATCTTGATTATGATATTTTCATGAATGATTTGGTTGATCTTTCTGAAGAATTAGTTAATAATTATAATCAATATGCTAATTGGTCTCATGCTTATTCTGATATTAAAAGACAAGTGGATGCGTCATCTCATGAAAAACTTGAATGGCACGCTTCTAGTCGTAGTGATGGTACATCATGTTTGACACAAACAGAAAATCAAACAGGTTCTGATACTGATGGTGATCTTATAGATGATACTTGGGAATATAATGGAACATGGTCTTGTGCTGCTGATTCTGCTAATGAATCTTATGGTTATTATACATTGGATCTTGATCATCAATATGAATTTGCTGCTGATGGTGTAGGCGCTGGAAATTACAAAGGTTATCAAGTAACTAAAGGAAATAATGTTGATAATGAAAAATATGGTGTGATACCTACAGAAATTGTAGGTCTTGGATCTGCTGGTACTTCATATTCTCAAGATACAGCAGGATCGGATGAATGTACTTGGGAGTCTACTGTGGATGGTCATACAAAAACATGGACAGCTTCAGGAGATCATTGCTATGCTAAAGATACACATGAGTCAGATGAATTTACGAGATTATCTAATGAAATGAAAGAAGAATCTTCTGGTAATACTGATACTTACT
>CANQFI010000006.1 GCA_947598455.1 uncultured Bacilli bacterium
AATTGTGATAACATTTTCTTTAACGTTTCTTGATTATCAGTTATAAGTTTTATAATGTCAGATAATTCTTTAATTGAAATATTTAAATTTAAATTCAACGTAAATGCTAAATTTTTTTCCATCTTATACCTCCATTTCTAAATAGTTTGATTTTTTAACTATTGTTTGATATACTTTAATTGCCCTAGACGGCAAGAAAGAAGTGATCTACTTTGTTAGAAAAATTTTTATTCTTGCCCTGCCTGAATGCTTTTTAAAAAGTCTTAACAGCTATGGGGCAAGTATTTAACTTTATCTAGAGAGTAAACTCGTAAGTGTTAAGTTACTGCAACTAACATGCTAGTAAATGTTAGGGATGCCAAAATCCAAAACCAAGCACTAACTTGTAAAACTAGGATGAGAACTTGACTCACATTTAATAAACAAGGAACTCGCGTTTACAATTACGCATTTAAAGAAATTGCTGGTAATGGAACAACATCTGCAATAAATTCAGATATTAAATCCGTAGATTAAATCGTGTACTAGCACAATTTATTCTTCGTTAATCTTGAGTAGGAAATCATTTTATGTTTGACAACTGAATGATTTCTTTTATTTTGTTTAAATCTAAATCAAATGCTATTGCAATTTCAATTAACTCGTCAGCAGTTAACTTTCTTTTACCATTTAATGATAAATTAATTTTACTTCTTGCAATTTTTGTTCTTCTCTCTATTTCATATTGAGTTATATTATTTTTTTTAAAGTATTCTTTTAAATATTTAAATAACATATTTACTCACATACCTTTTTTATTTTTCTAATAATCTCAATTAACTATCAACTGATGTACCATTTTCGTACATTGGTGGCAAAAAAATTTCATTAATTGGTTTTTTTAATATGTTTGATATTATAAACATTTCCGTACTTTTAAAATCGGATTTTCCTTTTAATTTTAATCCGAATTGTTTTTCAGATATGCCTATCTTCTCAGCCAATGCTTTATTTGTTATATTTTTTTCTATCATCAACAGCATTAATTTAGTTTGCATATTTTACCTCCTTCTGTCCTATTGACACTTTCATTTTAGTACCATTATCGTACATTGTCAACACTTTTTTTACCACTCATTAACTTTTTGTTCCATTTCCGTAAATTAATGTTATAATATTCTTAAAAGAAGGAGGAAAAAATGAATGTTTCAAAATATGTTGGAGAAAAAATAAGATTTTATAGAACAAATAAAAAAATAACACAACAAGAATTAGGTGAATATCTTAATACAACCTCTCAAACTATTTCTCGATATGAAAATGGAATCTTGGAAGCTAATCATGATGTACTATTTAAGCTTGCTGAATATTTTAAAATTTCTATTAACGATTTTTTTCCACCACTTACTTTTGATGTGGAAGACAAGTTAAAAAAAATGATAATTGAAAAATTCGGTTCAGTTAGACAATTTGCTGCTCAAATTGATATTCCTTATACAACTGTCGATACAATTCTTAAAAGAGGAATAGATAATTCTAATGTGACTAATGTTATAAAAATGTGCAAGGGTTTAAATATATCGGTTGACAAATTAATTGATGAACATAAAATTATTAATATTGGTTTTGACAATGCTGAATTAGTGAATTTAGATAGTGACATTATTAAAATAGCAGTTTATGGTACTATCAAAGCTGGAATACCAATCGAAAGTCAATCAGATATAATCGATTATGTTGAAATTCCAAGAAAGTGGACTATTGGTGGTAAAAAATTCTATGGATTAAAAATCAGTGGCGACTCAATGTTCCCTAAGTACAGTGAAAATGACGTTGTAATATTTGAACAAAATGATGATCAAGAATTATATAATGGTAAAGATGTAGCAGTGATGATCAACGGTACTGAATCAACATTTAAAAAGATATTAGTAAATGATCAAGGAATAGTACTTCAACCTTATAACACAGCTTACGATATTATGATGTTTACTAAAAAACAAGTTGAAGACTTACCAATCAAAATTGTAGGTATAGCAATAGAAAAGAGGACTAAGTTATGAAAATAAAGAAATATATATTTAATATTATAATTTCGTTTTTATGCATAGGTTCAATAACAACTTCTATAATTACTACAGTAAATACTAATAAAAAATACGAAAAATTAAAAAAAGAATCTAATATTTCTTACATAGAAAATTCTAATATAGATAATGTTGAAGATAATGAATTTGCACCTTATATTCAAGAAATAAATCAATTAAAAACTACCATTGACGAGCAACAAAAAATTATAGATGAAAATTCAAGTACTATTAATGAATATAAATCAACAATTAATACACAATCTCAATCGATAAAAAATCTTGAAACAAAAATAAATGAATTAAATGTATCAAACAAAATTAGTGATTTAGATACAAGAATCAAAGAAATTGAAGACTATAAAGCATTTGTAATAAACGTTGGACATAAATATAGTTCTTGGTATACAACAACTCCATTTGAACTCTGTATAAAAAGATACCCAATCTCATTAGAAGATGAACGCTGTATATAAAAAAAAGACAAGTGCAGGAACACTTGCCGAAAAGAGCATAAGCTCTATAGAAAAAAACCAAACGCAATAGGAATTTTTTCTATGTATTTATTTTAACATAGATTAAGCTCCTATTCAAGATAAGGAGTGATAAAATGACAGTATATAAATCAAAAAAAGCCACAAAAGATGGCAGACAATATTTTTTTAGAATAAAGTACAAAGATATTTATGGAATTTCACATGACTATACTTCACGTAAATATAAAAAAGAAAAAGATGCTAAAGATGAAGAAGCTTTATATAGAATTAAGATAGCTGAAAATAAAGTTCATACCAGTACTATAACGATTGAACAAGCTTTTACAGAATATTTAGCTCAAGAAAAGAATAATCTAAAAAAACAAACAATTAAAAAAATTGAAAATCTTTTTACTCATTTAAAATCAATTGAGAAATACAAAATAAATGATATTAATTTAAATATATATAAAAAGTGGTATCTAGAATTAGAAAACTCCCCTTTTTCAGTACATCATAAAAATAAAATATTAGGATTGTTTAAAAGGATCATCAAGTACTCTAGCCTATATTATAATACGAGTGATTCTATTATAAAATTCGTAAACAACTTTAAAGAAGTTGGAGCAATAAAAAAAGAAATGGAATTCTTTACTTATGAAGAATATTTAAAATTTGATAGTGTTATAACAGATCATGATTGGCATACTTTTTTTGAGATACTCTATTTCTTAGGTTTAAGACAAGGAGAATGTACAGCTTTAAACTGGAACGATATAGACTTCGAAAAGGGAACAATAAGAATTAATAAAAGTTTAACTACCAAAATAAAAGGCGAAGAATGGACAATATCAAGTCCTAAAACAAAAAATAGTATTAGAACCTTACCTTTAACAAAAAATATCTTAAATGATTTAAAAAGCATATATAACGAAGTATCAAAATATAAAGATTTTAAAAAAGAATGGTTTATATTTGGCAATACTATACCATTCAAGGAAAACAGAATACAATTAAGAAAAAATAAATATTGCAAGTTAGCAGAAGTGAAGCAAATAAGAGTTCACGACTTTAGGCATAGTTGTGCATCTCTATTGATCAATAAAGGAGCTAACATTACATTAGTAAGTAAATATTTGGGACATTCAAATATAAGTATTACATTAAATACTTATACTCATCTATATAAAAATCAATTAACTGAAATGACTGAAATTTTAAATAATTTATAAAATGTGTGTTTAAAGGTGTGTTTAGAATTATTTAGGCAATTAAAAAAGCCCTAAAATAAGGCTTTTATAAGTATAAATGGTGGACCTCGTAGGACTCGAACCTACGACCGCCCGGTTATGAGCCGGATGCTCTAACCAACTGAGCTAGAGGTCCATCGACCATTTAATAATAACACAAACTTCCAATTCTTGCAACAATATTTTTTTAAAAGATTACTATATAAGCAAAAAATACAATTAATAAAACAAATACTACATCAACAAAAATGAAATTTCCTTTCTTATCAAATTCTTTACCACATAACTTTGTAACAAATATAAACAATGCATAAAATAAATTAAATATCACAAATCCAATTAAAGAAACAGCTAAACATATCGTACCAGCATTTAAACTAGTTATATTATTAAATGCTTGTAAACTAAAACTTATTCCACTTACCATCCCAATTGTTATTGCAACAAATATCGCCACAATAGATACAATATCTATCATATTTTTATCATATCTATTTTTTAAATCTTTAACTTTATTATCTAATTTAACAAAATCTTCATTACTACGATCAAATACATCTTTTAAAAGTCTTATTTTAAAGCCATCACTAACCATATTCTTAGTACTAATATTAGCTTTTTCTATTCTATCCATCGTATCATAGTAATTATACATACTTACTAAATCTTCACGATGAACTTCCATCTCAATTGATTTAAGCATATTATCATAAATATTATCTTCAATTAAAATAGACTCACAATAATAACATATCTTCTTTAAATTAGCTGTAAACATTCCATTATCATTCTTATAATATTCATAAATGAATCTTTCTCTAGCATCATTATCTTTTAAAAAATAAAGAAGATCAAAAGCAACTATAAAACAAACCACATTAGTCCCATTTCCTCCGTTATCCAACCTCTTTATCTTTTCTAACATATCTTCAAGATTCATCATATCACTTCCCTACAATTTAGTATAACATAAAATAAATAATTAAAATTATTATATTTTACATTAAGAAACCTCACTATTTCTTTTTCTTGTTTCATCAGAGTATCCTCCTCCACAAGCCTAAATTCCGATGATCACCATCATATATTTTTTTCTTTAATCTACAAAAAATAATTTTTTAGTCCCTAACATACATTATAATTTTTCTCCATAAAACAATTATATAATAGCAAACTAGTGTTCATCAATGTTTTTTTTACATTTTCGAGAACTTTCCTATAACATAAAATAAAAAGTACCAAAAGGTACTTTATAAAAAATGTGCTAAATCTTCCTTTATATAAATAATATAAATAAATAATAAATCATAATAATCTTCTTCAAACAAAATATCCTTATTATTTATAAATATTGAACTTTTTAAAGTATCAATTTCAATATTTCTTTTCTTACATATATCCTCTAAAGTATCAAGTAATTCTTTTACTTCTTTAAGTAAAATATCTCTTTTAGAATCAATAGACAATTCTTTATATTTTAAAATAAAATTTTCTAACACTTTATCACCATCTTAATTCTTAACATATCGAACCCATTTACTTATTTCCTTAAATTCATTTCTTGCTTTTAAGAATTCATCATACTTTTTTCGATTAAAAGCTTCATCTGCTTCGTTATTAATAAATAATGCTTGTTCATTTAAATATCCATAACAAATATCACGATATTTTGTAATTACATCATTTGGGTCAACTATCTCTAATTTCATATTATTATATAATTCTTTTACTACAAACTCTTGAGCTGCCTTTAATAAATAATTTTTTTCCTTTTCTAAAGTGAAATCTAAATCCCCAAAAATTTTTGTTGAAAAATCAAAAGTACTAATTTTATACTTTATATTTTCATAAAGATTAATTAATTCATCATTACTTAACCCATCTGCCATAACATGTAAATCATAATTTCTTGTATCATAATTATTAAACAAATCAACATTTACTAAATCTGTTATGCAATGTTCCAATATAAAATCAAGTTTTCTTTTTAATACATTACTTTTTATCATTTCTATATTAGGCAAAGGTCCATGATAATTACATTCAATTTTACGCGTATTTAACTCTTTTGCGTACTGTTCAATAAATTCGTTATCATGTCTATTAATCAAAAAGTCAAAATCATTTTTAGCATTTTGATAAGCATTAAGTAAATATATTGGATTATATAAATCATATATTTTAATTAGAAGAGCGCTATTAACATCATTATTTCTCATTAAATCAAGCGAATGACTACTATCAAAAGTTACTTTTTCAAATATTTGATTAGCTAAATCTCTAGCTAATCCATATAATTCAATCGCTCTATCTACATAATCTTTTATTTTACTATCTTTTGTTAAACTACTTTTATATCTTAAATCAAAATAATTATTTATTAAATTTTCTTTAAATTTAATGGTATATGACGCATTTTCCGTATTAAATTTAACATAACTTCCATTTTCATAATTCATCATTAAATTTTCTTTTTCATTAACTAACATTTCAACTATTTCGCAAAATTTTTGATATGTTATATTATTTGTTTTATTAAACATTTCTTTTAAAGCAATATCATTTTTATTATCATTATAAATTTTATCTATATAACTCGTAATAATATCTTTTATATCACTCATCCAATCATCAAACTTATATTTATAAGCAATTTCCATCTGCTCTTTTATTACTTCATAATCATCACTATATCTAGCTTTTCCTTCTAATCTTTTATATAAATGTTCACATACCAAAACAATTCTTTTAGTTCTATTATAATAATCATTATAAGACTCATTATATAACGGCTTTATACTTAATATACTATAAGCTTTTTTTATAAACTTTTCATACAGAAAGCAATTATCTCTACTCTCTAATAATTTAATAAAATATTCCAAACTACTTACTTTCTTAGCATCCTCTCTAATATTCTTTTTTTCCAAAGAAGTAAATCTTGGAATCATATTATTATTTATATAGTTTCCTTTCTTATCAATTTTATAATCTTCATAAAAGGAATCAACTATAATAATTGGTAATTCTTCTAAAGTTTTCGTAACATCATTGCATTTTGTTTTATATAACAAATAAAAGTATTCAAAAATATCATTATTATATTCCACAATTTTTCCCAAATTATATTTTAATCTCTTCTTTAATCTATTTAATTTAATATTATAATAATTAACATTATTTTTAGGTGTTGTTCTTATTGTTAAAACAATACTCCTAATCTTTCTAATATTTCGTTCAACATTATAATAATTAACAGATGAATTATTTTTATAAACTATCTCATTATAAAAAAACTTAAAAACAGAGAAATTATTTTGATCTTTTCCCATTTTAATCACCTGCTTGACTTGTATATTCTTTGTTAATTTTCATTAATTCTTCATACATTTTAGGTGTTGTTTCCAAATTATTTAATATTAAATCAATTAAATCAATTTGTTGCTCTACTAAATCTTGTTTTTGCTCTTTACTTTTTGCTTTTTCATCTTCTGCTTGGTTATACAAAATATTAATTTCTCTTTCTAATTTGGTATATACATTTTCAAGTTCCGTTCTTAAGGTACTTAATTCGTCACTATCAATATTCATATTATCATCCCCAATTATTCTAATTACTAATAACTACTTTTCCTCTTCAAAAGATAACGAATTTATAAATTTATCATAAAAAGAAGAACACGTACCATCTCCATCTAAGTTTGCATATCTAATATCATAAAATGTTCCTTTATAAATCATCGCAACATATTTATATCTTGTTGAAGTAGAATATCCTCCAGTACCTGAAGGATTCTCTTGTAATTTTAAAACATTTAATTCTTGCCAAGTATTACCATTTACTTTTAATTCTTCTGTTGAAGTTGTATACCCTTCTACATCTTCGTACTCAGACCTTACCTCATTAAAATAATTAGATACAAATCCATCAACATCATTTGTTTTCCCATAAGAAATACTAATTGTACAATTTTCTCCATTAGTATAATATCTACTAAAATTATCATCCTTTTTCAAGATAAATTTTGAATCTAATGAATATACTAATCCTCCGAATTTAATGTTCTCATCTTGTTTTGGCTTAAAATAACTAAAGTAAACAAAAATCATTACTCCAACAAATAATAGAAAAGAAATTAAGTTAAAGATAAAAGTTAAACTTACATGAAATTTAACTTTATTATTATCATTTAAATTATCTCCCCAATTAATTTGTGCATCATTATTATCCGTCGGTACATTATTCATTGGCACATTGTTCATCGGCATATTATTATTTATTGGCTGCTGGATATTCATATTATTTTGATTATTCATCATATTATTAGATTCCTGAACATAAGCACCACTATCAATCACATCATCTTGTACTGTACTAGCTTTTTTATTACCTTTTCCTCGTGCTGCACCATCAAAATTAGCTCTTTGCATATTATTCATTGCATTAAGTTCATCTTTACTTTTAAATCTTGAATCATCAGAAAAAATTTTTTCTAACGCTGTTCTTTCGTCGTATTGTATTGAATTTAAATTATTAAATTGATCTTTAAATAAATTATTAGAATTACTACTTTGAAAGCCATTATCACTATTATTATTAATACTATCTAAATTATTAAAAACATTATCTTGACTTTTTGTAACAGTAGCTCCAATTTGTTTATCAAAAGCTTCACCAAAATTTAAGGGAGTGTTATTATTTAATACAGTACCACACATATAACAGGTTCTCTTAGAATCATCTAAAACTGTTCCACACTTTGGGCACTTTTTCATTTAATCCCTCCTAAACATCAATAAATTTTAATGATTTTGCAAAATTATCTAGTGAAGCATTACAAGCTGCTTCATTACTATTATTTACTAATTCTATATCATAGTAATAACCTTTATATGTTGATGTTAAGTATCTATATTTTAATATAGTCGGATCAGCATCTAAAGCTGGTTTATAAAATATATTTAAATAATACCAATTTTCTGAATTAATACTCATACTACTATCTGATGCCGTAAATATTTTAAGTTCATCAACAACATTAGTCTCACTATCTCTTTCAGGATCTAATGCAGCTTTTTTACTTTGAAAATAATCATGGACATGATCTCCAGAAGTTGTTGAACCAAACGTTACTGAAATAGAACAAGCACTTCCCTTCTCCCCACTTTTGTTAAATACTACTGAACTTCCTGAATTAGATGATACTTGTTGTAAACTAGAATCAACTTCAAAGTATAAATTTTGTAATATCGGTTTAACTTCTTCAGGTTTACTTTTATATTGGTAATATTTATAAGCTGCAAAAGATAATATTCCAAAGAGTAATACTATCAAAACAATTCTAATAGTTGTTTTATTTTCAGAAAAGAAATCAAAAATATCTTTATCTTCTTTTTTTATATTAGTTTTATAATCTAAATTTTTATAATTACTATTAAATTTATTTTCATAATCTTCTTGTCTTTTACTTATAGGTTGATTTATATTAGGATATCCTGTACTAAATGAACTACCAGTACTAAAACTTGGATTGACATTAGGATTCCCATTAAATGCTTGATTCATACTACTAGAACTAGAAACATTATTTGAATTAAATGTATTCATATTACCAAAATTATTGTTTCCAAAACCATTATTACCAAACCCTTGGTTAGAATTAAATGGATTACCAACATTATTATTAATATTGTTAAAATTCAACCATTGATTAGTATTAAGAGTAGTTCCACACATTGTACAAACAGCTTTACCATCTTCAACATAAGCACCACAGTTAGGACACCTCATTTGTCTCACCTTCTACATTGCAATTTCTTTATTTTTTTCTTTAAACTCAATAATTCTTCTTACTCTTTCAAGTAAATCACGATTTTTTGACTTTACTATTATTTCTTTTAAATAGTTCTCAACACCAGAAAATAATCTATCAAATTCTTCACTATAACTAAATGAAGTTAAAGAATCTAAATAACCGACAATCAAATCTTTTCTAAAACTGACATTATTTTGCAATTTTACCAATCCTTTCTAGATTAAATTCTTCTAAAACCAAATTTACTAACTCTAATAATAAATCACATGCTATATTAGTACTGCTAATTTTAACCTCCTGCTTATTTATAATTGTATAAATAAGTTTATTTAAAAATATATAGGGATCATTTTCTAATAAAACTGATATACGATATTCTATTGGTTCTATATCAATTAACTTATCTTTAACCAAATCTATTTTAGCAAGATTAAAGCTTGATTCTATAATATCCATATTTTCTTTTATTCTTTTTGTTATTTCTTTTATGAATTCATCTTTAAACTTCACTAAATATCACCCCTTGAACTTAAATCCCCTACTATATAAAAATTATATCACATAAAAAAGAAGATATCATCTTCTTTTTTTTATTTTTCATTTTTTTCATCAAAATATTTAACTATTACATATAAAACAAACAACACAACACAACATATAAAGATAAATTCATTTCTAAAAAATTCACTCATTAAAATACCAAACCCACATACTAACATTCCTAAAATAATACGTTCTGCATAAGCCAAAATAACACCAAGATTCCCTTTTTTATCATTTACTAATTCAAGATGATAATCAAATCTTGTTTTCTTACTAACATGTGATAGTAAATAATTGAAAAATACTAAAACAGGTAAAAAAGTTATACAAAGTCCTAATATTGTAATAATCGCTTCTACTACCATACTAACCTCCTATAATTTTATTTGTATAATTACATCCTTCATTTTCAAGGCCAAATTTGACAAATTCTGGCATTTTAAAACTAGCATTTGCATAATCATACTTAATTCTAAACTCATAATAAGCAATATTATTGCTATTGCTATTTTCAACACACATTTTATCATTATTACCAATTAATAAAATAAAATCTCTATTAGAAGCATCATACTTAACAAAAATACTATTATCACCTGTTAAAGATACACCATTTACAATAATTGGCAATTTATTACTTAAATCATAAATTATTCCATCCTCATTCATAGCTTTAAAATTATATTTTAATTTACCAAGAGCTTCATCCTTTTCTATAACTACTAAAGTCTTACCAAAAGTATAAAATACTGGTAAATTATTATAATCTGTTTTATTAATTTTATAAATTGCAGTGTTATTTCGATTAGCTTTAAAAATACTTATATCATAAGTTCCATTATCCAATCTATCAAAACCAAATAGTAAATTAGAAGATAAATTTTTAATAGTAGCTGCTATTTTATAATAATTGCCTTCAAATTCTGTTTCATTTAAAATAAGTTCATAATTAGCTACATCAATTTCCTTTAATCTATTAGCAATCTCATTATTAGTTTGAATCTCTTTTATTGTATCATCTTTTTTATATTCATGATCATTATAATTCAATACATAACTTGTTTTTTCTTCATTTTCATTTATTTCTAACTTTTCTGTTTTTCCTTCTTCTATAGGATAAGTTCCCATACAAGAACTTTTAAAACTATAAAAATCATCATTAACTACTAAAACATAATAACTTATTTCACTAATACTACAACCAGTATATATAAACTTAGCACCATTTAAACTTTCTTTATATACATAAATTCCATTATAATTATCATTTACTTTTTGCTCATTATTAATTATATTAATAATATTTGCTATTGGATTTTTACCATGAGTCAAAAAGTAAGCTAAAAACACTCCTCCACCAAGAAAAATAACTATAATAAATATAATAATGAATTTTGTCTTTTTTTTCTTCATAGTAAATTCTCCTATACTATAAACAATTATATCATAAATTAACTCTTTTAAACAAAAAGAATGTTTAATAATTAAACACTCTCTTTCTTACCCTTACTATTTTCATCAGTAAATACCAATGAATATGATTCATCTTCCGAATCTGATAAATCACCTAAAATTGTATTATCTACTAAATAATCTTTTTCTAAAGCTAAACTACTAACAATTCCTTTCTGTGTAGCAAACAATTTAGAAATTTTATTATTAGCTAAACTTATTTTATAATCAGCTCTTTTAGCAATTGTATAATCATAATAATTAATAAATTCCTTTAATTTACTAAAAAACATCGCACTATCAAGTTCTTCTGCTGAAGGAAAATCTGCAAAATCAATAAATACTGAATATATCTTTTCTTTATCTATATTAGCTAATTCATCAACTGAAGGTTCTTTAATTCCTAAGTCTTCATCATCATAATTAACTCCAATACCAGCAACTAATTTATAAGACATAAAAGCTCTTTTTCTAGCTATCTCCTTATCTAATAAATCATAAAATAATTTTCTTAATATATCACAATATTCTTTTACAGATAAAGCAAATTTATCATATGACTTTTCAACTTTTGGAATACTACTTATATTATGTTGTTTTAATTGTGATTGTAATTTCTTTACTTTTCTTAAACCTAAAGCTCTAACAATTATTCCCTTTTTATTAACATCTGTAATAGAATCAGTTATTTTAGCTCTTTGCATTCCATCCTTAGTTCTCGTTGATATAAATTCATCTCTACTACTATTAACATGAGAAAAAGCAATCTTTGCTCTAATAATTGGTATTTCTCTTAATACCTTATCCATTTCTTCTATATTTTTTTTAGCTTTATTCTTTCTTTCAGAAGCTAATTTACGTTCTGTATAAATCTCATTAATATTAGTAGTTAAAAGAGTTAAATTATCCAAAGCATCACCAAGTGCTTTTACTCTCTTAATTCTAACAAAATCTAAATATTTCTTATAATACAATAAATCTTCACCAACTACATAATGTTTAAAAATAGTTTCAAGCATCTCTTTCCTTTGACTATTTTCATTCCCTAAATTATTGTTTTTTATAATTTCACGTAATTCTTCATCTTTTTTACTTTTTAATGTATCTAAAAAACTCAATGTATTTTTTAAACTATTTACTACTTTTTCATCTATCATTTTAATTACCAACTTTCAAATTTAAAATAGGCCCCTCTAAATATTCTTTCGTCAAATTAGTATTAACAAAATTCTTCATATCTTCATACATTTTCATAATTTCTTCTGCACTAAATCCTAACTCTAATAAAGTTTCATCAACATTATTTAAATCATCACAATTATCATCATAATATTTTCTAACGATTTCATGTGCTTTTATTTCTTCTATTTGACTACTTAACATATCGCTATCAGAAGATAACAATATCATAATACCTTTTAATTGCTCATTTTTTTCATCAATCATCTCTTTAAAATAATTAATCATTTCTAAAACTAATCTTTTTTTAAATAAATGTGGTTCAACATAAGAACAACTACCATAAACTTTAGCATAATACTTATCAAAAGTCTCTACTAAACTTATTTCTTCATCTGTTTCTATAAAATATTTTATAAACTGTATAAAACCAGAATATTTACCATAATAACCAAATATTTCTCTTAAATCTTCTTGATTAGAATTAACCATTTTCTTTTTTCTATTAAAAATCACCTTTTTCTTTACTGATGATTCCTCAAAACCATCTTTTACTAACTCACTAGTTAAACTTATCATTAAATTAGTAGTACCGGCAATTTCTTCATTTAATTTTTTGACTTGTTCTAAATTTTCACTTACTTCTAAAGTTCTATTTTTAACAATATCAATTTGGCTTTCCTGATCCATTGTACTTATTTCTTTTTCACATTCTTCTTTAATATATCTTCTCTTATACCAATTATAATATTCTAAATTTATACCATAAAATGTCTCAACAGTTTGCATAAATTGTCTAAAATTACTTTTTAAAACATCAGCAATTAATTTATCCTTTTCTTGTGTAAGTACTCTTAATTTTTCTTTTATCTTTTGATAAGTCAAACTTTGATAATAATTTTCACCCAACGCCACTTTTAATCTAGCAATTTCTTCTTCACAACTAGTAAATTCTGGCATATAAGTTTTATTTATTTCTTCTATAAAAAGATCTTTTCTTCTCTTTTCATCAAGATTATCATAATGATAAAAGATTCTAATCGATTTCTCTATACAATTAAAGTTATTTTGTTTTTTTGTTATACTATCATTTACCATATCAAGTAATAATAATCCAGATGCATTAAATTTACCATATGATCTTAAATATTCTACTTCTTCTTTACTTAACTGATACATAGAAGGAATACGTTCATCATAATTAAAAATATATAATTTTCTTATATAGTCATATTCTTCTTTATTAATTAATCCTTTTTGATAATCATTCTCTAATAGATAATGACACCTTTGAAATTTATTATACAACATTAGAAGTCGATTCTTTATTTCATCAACATAACTATTATATTCTAAAAAAATTCCCATTTGCATCTAAATCCCCCTTTTAATGGGGTTTATTCTATCACAACTTTAAAATAATAGCAAATAAAAAGGCCTAAAAAGACCTTAACTACTTGATTTATATATATTATCTTTAACAACATCATAAAAATCAACATCATTTACATAATATTCTTTATCATCTATCATAATTCTTACATATTCAGTATTTAATCCAGTAATCGTTATTTCATCATCTACATTTAACATCTTATATTTATTATCATCTAAATAGTTATAAGGTTTATATAAAACTTGAACTTCTTTATTAACTTTAACTGTTAAATTAACTTCTTCAAATTCTATTTTATCTAAAATATAGTCATAAAAATCAACATCATTTACATAATACTCTTTATTATTAATCATAATCCTTATATATTCACTATTTAAACCAGTAATTGTTATTTCATCATCTATTGCTAATCTCTTATAATCATTATCAAATAAGAAATTATATGGCTTATACAAAACTTGAACTTCTTTATTAACTTTAGCTTTTACATTTACATCTTTAAATAGAACATTTTCTAAAACTAAATTAAAACAATTAACATCATTTATATAATATATATTATTTTCATAAAGTATTTTTATCCATTCTCTTCCTAAACCAATAATTTTTATTCTAGTTCCTTTTTCTAATATTCCTGCTTTATTAGGAATATTTATATATGGACTAATTCTTAAATTAGCATCTTTAGTTAAAGGTGTTTCTATATTCACATCTTTAAATTCAACATCAGCTAAATTACCAGGATTATACACTCCATTTACAATACTTCTTTTAGTTGCATCATTAGTAACACTAAAATAAGAAACATCCATATCTACTCTTCCATTAATTCCTGGAACACTACCACCACTAGTATATTGCCACATATAATATCTTCCTTTATATGTAACTTCATCATTATACTGAGCAAGCCATATACGATAATTATCAAATTTAGCCGTATCAAAATATAAATTAAAAGCTCGTAAATAAGAATATATCATTGGTGTATATCCTTGACTTTTTATATAATCACTAAATGCTATAGCATTATCCGTTAAAGTACCATAACTTACCCCTGCCAAACGATACCTATCAAAAATTTCTGTATCAATTGCTACTGGATAAGAAATATCATAATCCTTAATTAAATTTACAACCCATTTTGCTTCTTCAATCGCTTCTTCTCTATTTTTAGCCATTGAAAAGAAATAAACTCCAACATTTATATTATTAGCAATTGCTCCTTTTATATTTTTTAAAAAATATGAATCAATAGTTATTTCACCAGACTCCATCCCTCTAAAACCACATCTAATCATCGCAAAATTAATCCCTGATTCTTTAACTTTCTTCCAATCAATTGTTCCTTGCCATGTTGAAACATCTATACCTAAACTAGTTTCATTTGTTTCATATTTTTCAACAGCTTTTTGAGCAGTAGTACTCTTTGCCTTACCTTTAAGAGCCTCATTTTTCTTAACTTCTAAAGATGGATCTTCTTTAACTACTTCCGGTGTTGTTAATATTATGTTTTTAGCTTCTAAAGATAAATCATCAAAAACAGATATATCTTGAACATTACCTAAAAACTCAAATATTTTATCATCATCAACATTATTAGCAATTTTAATATCCTTTTGTTTTCCTATTGCTAAAGCATAGTTTTTATTATTTACTAAAGCAAAAGAAAGTATTGTCATTAACAACACTAAACCTACAATAATAAATTTTAAAGATATCCTTTGTTTCATATGTTAACTCCTATTTTAACTATAACAAAGAACATTTTTTTCTTCAATAAAACAATCTAAAATTCCTAATACTTAACGTAAAAAAAGACTTATTAAGTCTTTATTCCATTATTTTATCTCCTTCTTCTAACATTTTTACAATACTAATTCCATAACCATTAGTAACATCATCTACTAAAACTCTTGTAACAGCTCCTATTATCATATTATTCTGAATAATTGGTGATCCACTCATTCCTTGAACAATTCCCCCACTCATTTTAAGCAAATCTTCATCAATTACTTCAAAATAAATATTTTTTTCATCAGTATCTTTATTTATTTCCAAAATTTCTATCTCATATTGCTCAATTTTATTATCTTCATTAGTAGTATATATATAAGCTTTACCTAATTTTACTTCATCCAAACTACCAACTTTTATCTTCCTTTTATTTACATCTATATTATTATATAAACCAAATATTCCATAATTACTATTTCGATCAATACTTCCTAATATTTTGTCTTTATCTATATTAGCATTCTTACTACCAGGATTACCATTAGTACTTCTTGTAAAACTAGTTACATCAGCTTCATAACTATATCCCGTTCTAATTTCAATTTTCTGATTAGTCTCACCCAAATTCAAACTATGTCCTAATACACCATATACTTTTGTCGCCGGATCAATATATGTAAGCGTTCCAATTCCTAAAACACTTCCCTTTATATATAAGCCTGTACGATAAGATCCATTATATAACACTAATTCTAAATTATTTTTATACTCTTTATTTTTTCTTTCATATGTTATTTCTACTTGATTATCTTTCATATACTTATCAATTAAATTAACCAAATTTTCAGTTGTAATAACTTCTTCATTATTAACATAAGTTATTTTATCGCCAACTTCTAAAAAATTATTAATACTTTCCCCATTAACTTTATAAAATCCTATTACCATAACACCTTTACTATTTACTTCTATTCCTAAAGTATCACCACCCGGAATAATATAATCACTATAAGCGAATACCACAAATGGTAAGATTAATAAAAATAACCATAATACTTTTTTCATATTACTCACCTAGTAATATTATTTAATATTATTTAATATTTATGAAACCAAAAAATACCAAAAAAAAGAAAAAACTCAGTTTTCTTTTTTAACAATTTCATAAATACCATTATCTACTATAACAAAATTTCCTTGAACAATCATTTTTTCTCCCGTTATACTATCTAATAGATTTCCTTCATTATCTTTCACATTTAAAACTTTATTACCATTTTCTTCCTTTAAATAAACTACATATTCATCATTTCTTAAGACTAATTTACCTTCTTCAAAAGTAGTTTCCATTCCATCTATATAATAATACTTATTAACTACTTCATCATTATTTAAAGTATAATTAATACTTACAATATTATTAGCTACATAACCTACTTTATTAATCTTCTTAACATCATCTAACTTAGTTTCAAATAATAAATTAAAATCCGTATCATAAATTTTAATATTATAATCTTTATCATATAAATATATCAAATTATTTACATTAAAACCTAATTGTTTAATTGTTTCAACTAATTTACCATTATTAATAACATATAAATTATGCTTATCATATTCTGTTTTATTAGCGTCTTCCATATAATTATTAACAACAAATAAACGTCCACCCGCCCTAAACAATTTAATACTATTCATATTACTTCTTAAATCAAAATCTAAAAGAGTATCATAATCTAAATTAAAACCAACTATCTCTTCATAATTACTACTATATATTGCCATTTTATTATTTTTATTAACTAATAAATAATAATTATTATATAAATCTACTACTTTATAATTAATCTTAATTAACTCCTCACCTTTACTAGATACAATACCATATAAATCTTTATTATTTTGTACAATAAAAGAATCATTAAAAGTATTAATCATATTCTTATACTCACATGGAATCACAATATTTCCACTATAATCAATAGCACCCATTAAACCATCATTATTTTTTATTATTAAATATTTATTACTATTAACATAATATTTATCATTATTAATATTATCTTCGACAATAATTGCATCTTTTATTGTTACAACATCACTATTATATACATTATATAAATATGTATTATTTTCATCTACTGCTACAAAGCCAACCAAATATTCTTGATAAGAATTTTTATATAAAATAGGTCTCACATTACCTACATTACTAATACTATATAATTCTTTTATATCTATTCCATTAAAAATATAAGTATTTAAATTATTATCACTATTACTATAAATTAAATAATTATCATCTTTTAATAAATAAATATCATCATAGCTTATATCACTTAAACCTTTATATATTTCTTCACCATTATTATTAATGATAACACTAATCGTTTTATCATCATACGTTCCAACAAAATACTCACCCATCATACTTAATTTGTAATCAGATGAATATATTTGATTTATTTTAACATTTAATTTATTAGTTTTATGAGCATTTATTATAAAAAGAATAGTAACTGATATTACAACTAAAAGTAATATTACAACAATAGCTATAATAGTACATTGTGTTCTTTTTTCATTATTCATATAATCACTTCAATAAAAAGCATATCACAAAAAAAGTATAAAAAAAAGATGAATCTAATCACCTTTTCTTATCATAAAATAAACTTGTCCATCAGAAAATATTACTTGTTTATCATTTATTATATTATAAAGTTTTATATAATCATATCCATAACTTAAATCTCCTGAACCATACTTATAATTATATATTTCTTTATCATTTAGCATTACCATTGCTTTTTTATCTTTACCATTATATCTAATTGTTACATCATCTAATACTTTTTCTTCATAATCATTAACATTTTCTAGAGCTTGACCAGTCTTTAAATCATAATATAAATCACTTTCCATAAAACTAATAAAAATTGTATTATAAATTATCTCTAAGTCTGGCATTCTTTCAAAATCATAATCATTTATATCTATTTTATATAATTCATTATAATCTAAATCATAAAAAGTATATTGTTTAGTTTTCTCATCATAAATCCACATTATTTTATTATCTAAATCAACAATCATATTATTTTCATTAATCGTTTGATATTTACCATTTTTATCAATTAAATAAGCCTCATGTTTATCATAAGATGTTTCTATATATTCTTCAAGATAATTCGTTATTAACAAATATTTATCATTTAACTTATAAGCTTCAAATGTATTATAATTACCACAACATTCATCATATAAATAGCCGATTGTATCATCTGAAGCCTGATGATCAAAAACAAAATCAGTTACAAGCTTATAACTACTATCCATTATTGCTAATTTATTATTCTTTCCTACTACAAAAAAATCTTCATTAGCATCAATAAAATCATACATATAATCAACAATCTTTTTTAATTTTATATCAATAATTCCTGCTTTTTTATCCTTAACAGCTACAAAATTATCTGTACCTTCAATAGCACGTAAAAAATCATAATTTGCTTCTACTACTTTAGTATTATTTATAATATCAAATACTCCATACTTACCATCTTCATCCATATATAAAACATTAGCGTCATCATATAAATATAGTGGATCATTAACGGCAAGTGTTAACCAATTAGATAATAAAGTCATATTAGTTAATTCATATTCTTGACCATTTAATAAATAAATATAATCAGTTCTAACTTCATTATTATCTTCATCATATCCATAAAATATACCATCATAACCAATGATATAATCTTCATTTTCAATTTTTTTATAAATAGGACGATAATAAGCTCCCTCATTATATAATTCTTTAACCTCTTTAATATCTTTACCTTCTAAACGATACAACGAAATAGCATTACTACCATTTTCTTCATCTTCTTTATAAAAATATAGCTTTCCATCCTCAGCAACAAAGCAATTAGTAAACACCTCTTCATTCTCATACAAGACATTTAAATCTAAATCCATTACTTTTAAAACTGAAGTATCATCAGATAAAAGAACATATTTATTACCTAAAACTTTTAAAGTATTATCATCCTTCGTTTCATAGCTAACATACTTATAACCATTTTCTGAAGCTACTTTAGATTCCCCTTGTTCATTACTATTTTTATTTTTTATTTCCATATACCATATACAACTTACAGCTATCACTGAACAAATAATTGCTACTAAAATAAGACAAGCTTTAAATTCATCAAAAAATCTATTTATTTTTTCTTTTTTAACTTCTTGTTTTTCTAAATTTTTTTTATCATCTTGCTCAGTATTAACCATTTTCTTGTCTTTCTTCATTATTACACCTCGTTTATTTTATATAACAATTATATCATAAAAACAAAAGAAGAAGATTTATTCTTCTACCTCAAAATCTTCTAATACTCCATTTTCTTTTAATATAAGATTAACTTTTTCACTTGCTGCATTAAGTTTATCACTTGCATATTTTGCTAGTTTCATTGCTTCACTATATTTTAGTATTGCTTGATCTAAATCAATATTCCCAGTCTCTAACTCCTTTACAATATTTTCTAATTCTACTAAATTTTCTTCAAAAGTTTTTTCTTGTTTTTCACTACTTGCTTTGGCCATCTTTATCTATCTCCTTTACTATCGCCTTTATATTGCCTTTATGCAATCTAATATCTACAACATCATCTACTTTAATTTTACTTGTATCTTTAACTACCAGACCATCTATAGTAACTAAACTATATCCCTTACTCAAAATATTTAAAGGATTTAATAAATCTAACTTATTAACTATAATTTCAAATTTATGTTTACTATTATCAATCTTATTAATAATTATTTTATTTAAAATTTTTTGATAATTACCTATTTTTTCTTTTTTAACTTCATATGTTGCTAAAGGATTTTTTAAGACATATGCTTTTTTTATATTATCAAGTCTAACCTTATAATCATTTAATAATGTCATTATTCTTTTATTTAAACGATCTATATAATTATCTAATTTTTGTTCTTTAACTTCGTATAAAGCCATTGGATTTTTTAAGACATATGCATTTCTTATATTATCTAACCTTTTATAATTATAATTTATAATCGTCTTAATAGTTTCATTTAAACGAATTGTATATTGATTTATTAATGTTTTTAAATCAACCAAATTTGGTACAGCCATTTCTGCTGCTCCAGTCGGAGTTGGTGCTCTTAAATCCGCTACAAAATCAGCTATTGTAAAATCTATTTCATGCCCAACTGCACTAATAATAGGTATTTTTGAATCATATATTGCTCTTGCAACACATTCTTCATTAAAAGCCCATAAATCTTCAATTGAACCGCCACCACGACCACAAATAATTACATCCAAATCAAAATCTTGGGCTCTTTTTATTTGTTCTACAATACTTTCTTTAGCTCCTACTCCCTGAACTAAAGCCGGAAATAATATTGTTTCACACAAAGGATATCTTCTTTTTATTGTACTTAAAATATCTCTAATCGCTGCTCCCGTTGGTGCCGTTATAATACCAATTTTTCTTGGAAATTTAGGAATAGGTTTTTTATGCTCTATTCTAAATAAACCTTGCTCTTCCAACTTTTTCTTTAATTTTTCATATTCTAAATAAAGATTTCCTATCCCGTCTAAATCCATCTGTTCAACATATATTTGATAACCACCAGTCGCTTCATATACCGTAACTCTTCCACATACTAATACTTTCATCCCATCTTCTGGTTCAAAAGTCATTTTACTAGCTGAAGAAGCAAACATCACCGCTGCAATACGACTATTTTCATCTTTCAAAGTAAAATACAAATGTCCTCTTGAATGATGTTTAAAATTACTAATTTCACCCTTAATATATACTCTATTAAGTTCTGGCTTACTATCAAACATATTCTTAATTGCTCTATTTAATGCTGTAATAGAATAATACTTTATATCCATAAAATCACCATATCTCTTACATTATATCAAACATTAGTTTTGCGCTCAACAAAAAAGTAGTTACTTAACTACTTCTATACTTCTTTTCTAACTTCTTTCCAATATATAAAGCACTACGATATAAACCATTAGTTGCAAATCCTTCTAATATCTGTGCTAATTCCTCTTTTCTATTTCGTTCTCTTAAAAAATTAATAATTCCTAATCTTATACTATCCAAATTATTAAAATTAACCATATTTTCCACAAAATAATCTAATAAAGTTTGTGGTAATAAATCTAAATGTTCTAATTGTTTAACCCTATCTATTAAAACAGTATCATCTTCTCCTAAGTAAATATAATCTCTACCATTACGATAAATTCTTAATAAATCTAAATAATTACCACTAACTATATTTTCTACTTTATGTGGATTCTCTGCTATTTCCATTCTTAAAGTTCCTAAATAAGATAAACTACATAATTTAGTTAATATTTCTCTTCTAGAAGTAACCTCATCGCAAAATAAAGTTGCTATTAAAAAAGCTACTTCTCTATTACGATCAATCGCTTCATCTAAAGTATGATTAGATTTTATAGCTAAAATTGGTTTATGAAATCTTCCTGCCATAAAGAAAGTTGACCAAGAATAAAACTCTTCTATAAAATCATTTATTTCTTTAACTCCGTATTTAAACATTCTACCATTTTCTTTAATATGACTAATATATGTTACCTTATTATATCCTTTTAATCTATTTAATGAAACTAAATTTATATAGGCTTTACCAATTAAAGGATAATCTCTTTTGTTTAATTCCATATTTTCTAAATGCCATTGTTTCATATCCTCTACAACAAAAAGCATATCTATTTGTGGTTTGTCTGATGGTAAATAAGATTCTTGTCTAAAAACACCAGATCCATAACAAAAAATTCCTAAGGCATTAGGTCGATTATTAGCAAAATTTTTAGTCTTTTCAACTATATCCATCCAATCACCCCTTTTTAAAAACAAGAGTCTATTATAACACAATTTTCTTAATTTTTAAATTTTTATATAATTAATTTTCAATTTTATACTTAAAAAGCAAATAGAAGCTAATTTATAGCTTCTATTTCATATTATTAAGTCTTTCTTGTACTAGTTGTAATCTTTCTTCTTCTCTTGTTAAATTTTCTTTTTCTTGATTAACAATATTAGCAGGTGCTTTAGCAACATAATTTTCATTAGCTAGTAATTTCTTTCTTCTTTCTATTGAATTTTCTAAATTTTCTTTTTCCTTAGTTAAATTTTCTAATTCTTCACCCTTTTGTTTAGAATCATCATAACAAATAACTAGTTTATACTTATCTAAAGTTACCTCTAATCTACCAGTAAGTTTACTGTCCTTAACTATCTTATCTGAAAGTTTTAACATCTTTAAAATTAATTCATTATCAATATCCGTAATAACTTCAAAATCACTACCAATATTATTTTCAGCTTTCATATTCCTAAAGTAAGCTATATATTCAATAATTAAATCAACATCTTTTTTAACCTTTGTAAAGACTTTCGTTTTATCATACTTAGGATATTCACTTATCATAATAGATTCACTCGTCTTAAATGGTAACATACCATATATTTCCTCAGTAACAAATGGCATAAATGGATGCATTATCTTTATAATACCAGTTAAAACAGTATATAAAACACTCTTTGTTGTCTTACTATCTAAATTAAATTTAGCAAATTCAATATAACTACTACAAAAATCTTCCCATATAAAGTTATAATTTTCAGCTCCTACTAAATTAAATTCATATTTATCCATATGTTTAATTGTACTTTTTAATACTTCTTCATATTTAGTTAAAATCCATTTATCAGCATCAGTTAAATTATCAAATGTAAGTTCATCTAAATCTTCTATATTAAGTAATACAAATCTTGAAGCATTCCATAATTTATTAATAAAATTCCAAGTACTAGCTACTTTATCTTGATCAAATCTTAAATCGGTACCCATTGCTACATCCGTTGCTAAATAATATCTTAAAGCATCAGCACCATATTCATCAATTAAATCCATCGGATCTACACCATTACCCAAAGATTTACTCATCTTTCTTCCATCTTTAGCTCTAATAAGTCCATGAATAAGACAATCTTTAAATGGTCTTACACCTGTAACATGTTCTGCTTGGAAAACCATTCTTGCTACCCAGAAGAAAATAATATCATAAGCTGTAACTAATACATCATTAGGATAAAATCTTTCCATATCTTCTGTTTTATCTGGCCAACCTAAAGTACTAAAAGGCCATAAGGCACTACTAAACCATGTATCTAATACATCTTCATCTTGTACCCATCCATCACCTTTAGGTGCTTCCATACCAACATATATTTCATCATCACGATACCAAGCAGGTATTCTATGTCCCCACCATAATTGACGAGATATACACCAATCATATGATATTTCCATCCAGTGATTTAATACTTTTTCAAATCTTGCTGGAATAAAATTAACTTTTTCATCCTTCTTCTTTTGAGTTTCTAAAACATGTTTAGCTAAATCACCCATTTTAACAAACCATTGTTTAGATAAATATGGCTCAACCATAACACCTGTTCTTTCACTATGACCTACTGAGTGTGTCATTTCTTCTATTCTAATTAATAAACCTTCTTTTTCTAAGTCTTTTAATAACTCTTCACGACACATTTCTCTACTCATACCTTGGTATTTACCAGCATTAGAGTTCATTGTTCCATCTGGATTCATTACAATAATTCTCTCTAAATTATGTCGATTACCTACTTCAAAGTCATTAGGGTCATGCGCTGGTGTTATTTTAACAACACCTGTTCCAAATTCTGGGTCTGCATGTTCATCAGTAATAACTGGTATGGCTTTTCCAACTATTGGTAAAATAACATTTTTACCAACATATTTTTTATATCTTTCATCACTTTCATTAACAGCTACCGCTGTATCACCAAATAAAGTTTCAGGACGAGTTGTTGCAACATCTAAATACTCATCAGTTCCTTCAATATAATATTTTAAATGATAAAAGGCTCCTGGAACATCCTTATAAATAACTTCTTCATTAGATAAAGCTGTTTGAGCTTCAGGGTCCCAGTTAATTATCTTTTCTCCACGATAAATAATCCCCTCATTATAATAATCAACAAATACTTTTTTAACCGCTTGATTCAACCCTTCATCTAAAGTAAATCTTTCCTTATTATAATCAACAGAAATACCTACTTTACCCCATTGATCTCTTATATTTCCACCATATTCATGCGTCCAATCCCAACAAGCTTCTAAGAATTTTTCACGTCCATATTCATATTTATCAATACCTTGTTCCTTTAACTTCTTAACTACTTTAGCTTCAGTTGCAATTGCAGCATGATCCATTCCTGGTAGCCATAAACAATCAAACCCTTGCATTCTTTTATAACGAATAATAATATCTTGAATAGATACATCTAAAGCATGTCCCAAATGTAATTTACCTGTAACATTTGGTGGTGGAATAACTATACAGAATGGATCTTTACTCTTATCTCCTGAATTAAAATATCCCTTCTTTTTCCAATTATCGTATTTACCTTCTTCTATTCTCTTATGATCATATTTCGTTTCTATTTCTTTCATAATTATCAATCCTCTCCTTTAAATAATTAAGTACAATTTCATAAACTTCATCAAAATGATGCTTTTTATTTACAACATTATTATAAATAATAAAATTTTTCATATACTCCTTTAAACAAATATCATTATATATTTCAAAAGCAAATGCATATTGAATACAAATTCGATCATTAACATTTTTACAAAATAATCTATTTACTAATTGATGCTTTTTTATTGCTTCCATTACTTCAAATGATATTTCATCATCACTACTATTATAAACAATTTCATTAGGTATACCATATAAAAACATTATATCTAACTTATCAACATCTTTAATTAATTTAACATGTTTTAATATACGCTCATCACTTGTATCAGGAAGTTCAAATTTATTATGATATTTTATTGCCATTTCAATAATTGGATACCAATCTTTTTTATCACAAAATAATTTAATTTGACCTTTTTCAAATAATTGTTGAACACTATAATCAGCATGATCTACAGTATCTTTATCGATAAAGCTATCAAAGACTCGTACTTGTTCAAAACGTCCTATATCATGAAGTAAACCAATTGTTGTCGCTAGTTCAATATCTTCTTTATTAAATCCTAATAATTTAGCATACTTATTAGCTAATTTCATCACTCGTATTGAATGATTATATTTTAATTTAATCTTTTGATTAGTTAAATCATAATTATTAACATACTTTGTAAATTCTTCAATCATTTCTTTCACCCCTTTTTCAAGAATAAAAAAATAGTTATAACTTAAGGACGAGACAAACCCGCGGTACCACCTTAATTTATAACTATTGTTATACCCTTCTAATATTTAACGCATATTAACGATTTACTCCCAAGCAACCTTCTTCTACTATCCATATTCTTTTCCACCAACCAAGAATTCTCTTTAATTTCAAAGTAGAATACTCCTCTTGTTCAACATACTTAAAGGTATTATAAAACAAGAAAAAAATAAAAGCAATAAAATTTTATTGAGTAAAAAATATAAATAAGTTATAATTATATAAGA
>CANQFI010000007.1 GCA_947598455.1 uncultured Bacilli bacterium
CAATATTTTTATAAGACCTAAGGGTCTTTTTTCTTGCTTGAAAGATAATTCTTTGCTACACTATTTATATCATTTAGGAGGTTTTTGTAATGAGAAAGGGATTTGATAATCTTTTTGAGTATTTGGAAATTTTAGATAATGAGAAAAGTATTATTTTAGATATTGTTAGTATTTTAAATGAAAGAGATCAAGAGATATTAAGAAAAAAATGTGGTTTAAATTTTGATGGAATAGGAACTAAAGAACTTGATAAGAACGAAAAAATAAGATTACATTCAGCTATTATACCAAGAATAAAAAATGCTTATGTAGTATTACATAATTTAAAAAGTGAAAGTGTAGAATACGATAGAGAATTGAAAAAATTTAAAAGTAGTTTTAGTAAAACAAGAAAAGTTAATTCGATTAGTAATTTAATAGCTTATTTTAATAATTTATATAGTTTTGAAGAATTAAATGATGTTATTAAGTCTTTAAAGGAAGAAGAACAAAAAGGTATATATGCGGTTTGTGGTGAATTACTTAATGGGGAGAATACTAAAGAAGATACTTTACCTAAAGAGGAAAGAACTAAAGTAAATACTCATTATTTACCGAAAGTTAAGAGCCGTTTAAAAAAATTGTATCCTAAGCGAAATGCAGAGGATGCTAGCATTATAGAAGAACCTTTAGAAATAAAAAAATCTTCAAATTTAGAATCATCTCTTTCAATTCAAACTTCTATTCGAAATGAAAATGAAAACACATATCCTTTAGTCGAAAATATTTCAGGTGTTACTGTAAAAGATAATATTGGTTTTACTAAAGAAGATTATTTAGATATAGTCAAAATATTTAATTCACAAGAATTTAAAGAACTAACAAGACTTAATTTACCTTTAGAAGAAGTAATAGTTGCTTCATTATTACATCATGGATTTAAAGGTAAAAGATTTAGCATTGAGGATTTAGAAAAATTTTTGGGAATTAGTAGGGAAATGATAATTGGAATTGCTAAAAAATCAACAGAAACTTATCGATCAGCAATAAATGAAAAAATTAATGAATATGAGATGAGACTGGAAAAATTGCTTGCAAATGATAGTGTTGAGGAGTAATTATGAAAATAAATAGTAAAGAAAAAAATCTTATTATAGATTCATTATTAAAAAAATTTGCGGACTATTCTATTATTACATATGATTATATAGCTAATTTTGTTAAAGCCTTTGAAGATGAAGACAAGTCCTATGATGGATTTAATTTAGAAATTGATTTTTGTCCAACTGATGTTAATCAATATTTGTATGTTATTTTTAAAATTCAAAGTTTTATTTATAATAAATTATGTATGATGTCCTTAGATGATGCTGATATTTTACTTGCTTTAGTTAATGAAAAAATGAGAGTTGTTAATATGGTTGCGCGTCGTTTTAATTTTACTGATGAGCAAAAGAAAGAAAATTATTTAATTGACGCTTTAACAATGTTTGATGGTACAGAAAGTATTGATACCCATATAACAAGATATGTAATTGCGCAAATAAAAGGTGTACCTTTTAAAACAAAAAAGGAAGAGGAAGAAAAAATAAGATTACAAAATGTACAAGAACAAGCTAAACAAGAAGCTTTAATACAAAGTAAAAAAGAGAAAAAGAAAAATAAAAAGAATAAAAATGTCGTTCTAAATAAGGTTAGTTCTTTAGAAGATTTAGGAAAAGTTAATGAAGAACCAATAAGTAATAAAGTAATTACAACTGAACAAGTACCAAAAGAAGAAACTGTTCTTGAATTATATTTAAAAAAATGTAATAAAGCTAAAGGTAGTAAAGAAAAAGATGAATTTGTAGAAACATTCTTAAATTTAGGAACATATGATTTAATAGATTATGCAAATAATAAAGATTATGCAATGTATATATTACTGAGATTTGGTTTGATAAATGATACTTTTTATAATATAACAGAGATTGCGCAAATAAGTGATATAGATATTAGAACTATTTTAGGATTTGAAAAATTTACTGTTGAAGTAATGCGTCTTCATATTAATGAAAAAATAGATAATTACCTTAAATTGTTAATAAGTTAAAAGATTCATTGATGAATCTTTTTTTCTGTACTTTGATATGTTATACTTAAAAAGTAGGATAGTGATTATTATGCATAATAAAAATGTAACTATTACAATAGGAATTTCAGCTTTTTTATTTTTATTTGTTATATCTTTAATTTATATTTTATATTGTTATGCATATTATGATGAAGCTCAAAAAGAAGTATTTGTTCAAAATTATAATAGTAAAAAATATGATTTTATTTTTGAACATTTAACTGATAAAGATAAATTAAAAAGAGAAGATTTTAATAAAGTAATCGATTTAATGTATAATAAAAACACTTTAGAAAATATATATAATACTTATTATAAAAAAAATAAATTATATAATAATAGTAGTGAATTTATAAATGAATATTATTATGGAAATAATAAGATTAATATGGATAGTATTGAATATGTCCAAGAAGGAAAAAGTAATTTATTAAATAGAAGTAAATTCTATTATAAAAAGATAAATTTAAATAATGGAATTAATGATAGTGCAATTGGTATTATAGATAATGTTACTTTTGAAATTGAAAAAAATAGTATTTTAAAAATAGATAATAAAGAAATAAGTTGTCAGGATAATAAATGTTTAGTAGATTATATGTTTATGGGACTTCATGAACTTAATTATATATCTAACGGATTTACATATTATGGGATTGTTAATGTAACAAGTAATGTTAGAGATATAAATATAACAACACTTGATAGTTTAGTTAATGCTAATTTAGAATTAGAAGTAGGCAATAATATATTGAATTTTCAAAATTTAAATATAGGAACTTATAAAGTAAATGAATGCTATTTAGAAAGGACTAGTTGTCCTGCTAAAGAGACTTCATATATAACATTAGATGAACAAGGGAATGCAACTTTTTATAAATATGTAAATTATGATCAAGCTGGTGATTTATATAATGGAACTTATGAAATAATAAATGGCTTTTTAGTATTAAAGTTTGATAAGCATACTTATGAATTATTTGATTATGATACTAAACAAAAAAGTAAAGTAGAAATAGATGCGGATATAAAAATACGTTTTAAAATAGAAGATGAAAATAATATTAAAAATGAAGATTATAGTTTTTATTTAGCTGATTAGATATTTTTCTTTTAACAAGTACAAATGTATGATATAATTAGTTAGGTAAGGATGTGTATAAAATGTTTAATTATATAAAAGGTAAAATTAGTGAATATGGACCTAACTATATTACTTTAGATAATAATGGAGTTGGCTTTTTAATTTATGTGGCTAATCCATATGTATATCAAGAAGATAAGGAATATAAAGTATATATTTATGTGCATATTAGAGAAGAAGAATTTACTTTATATGGTTTTAGAAATGAACAAGAAAGAAATTTCTTTTTAAGATTAATTAATGTTAAGGGTGTTGGACCAAGACTTGCTTTACCAATACTTGCTAGTCCAGTAGATGCTGTTTATGATGCAATAGAAAGAGAAAATATTTTATATTTAACTAAGTTTCCAAAAATTGGTGATAAAGTTGCTAGACAAATTATCTTAGATTTAAAAGGTAAATTAGTTAGAAATGATGATTTATTTACTAATGATGGTTTAGATGAATTGATGGCTGTTTTAGATAGTTTAGGTTATAAAAAGACTGATGTTAAAAAGATTTTACCACAAGTTGATGCTTCACTACCTATTGAACAACAAATTAAGGATGCCTTAAAACTATTAATGAGATAATGATAAGAATTGCCATAGATGTTGATGATACGATAGCTAATACTCATCAAGAAATTGTAAAGAAAGCCTTAGAATATGATAAAAAATATTTGGGAGGTAAAGGATTTAAAAATAAAGATGCCTTATATTTAACGGAGATGTTTTATTGGCAATTATCTGATACAGAAAAATTTATAAATTATTTACGAGGTCTTAATTATTATAAAGATGTTGAACCAATTGAAGGAGCAAATAAATATATAAGTTTATTATATGAAGAAGGTAATGAAATTATTTTTATTACAAGAAGAAATAATAATTTTAAAATTAGAGCAATTACTGAAAAATGGTTAAAGAATAATGGTTTTAAATATAATCGTCTTATTTTAGGAGCATTAAATAAAGGAGAAATATGTCGTGATTTAGATGTAGATTTATTTATAGATAATGATCCAAGAAATATTTATGATGCTTTGGATTATGGTATTGATGGTTTATTAATAGCAGATATTTATAATAAAGATGAGAACGAATTTAAGAAGTTTCATTCTTGGGAAGATATATATTACTATGTGAAGGGGGATTAACAATGGGAAGAATTGTTGATGCTGAACAAAAAGATACTTTAGATGAGTTTGATCAATCGATAAGACCAGCTTCTTTAGATGAATATGTAGGTCAGACAGATATCAAAGAAAATTTAAGAGTATTTATTAAAGCTTGTAAAATGCGTGATGAAGTATTAGATCATGTTTTACTTTATGGTCCTCCGGGACTTGGTAAAACAACTTTAGCTCATATTATTGCTCATGAAATGGGAACTAATATTAAAACAGCTACTGGTCCAGCTATTGAGAAAAGTGGTGATTTAGCAGCTATTCTTTCCACATTAGAACCAGGAGATGTCTTGTTTATTGATGAGATTCATCGTATTCCAAGATTTATTGAAGAAATATTATATCCAGCTATGGAAGATTTTGTTTTGGATATTGTTATTAATAATGGAGATGGGACATCAAGAAATTTACGTATAGATTTACCACCTTTTACTTTAGTTGGTGCGACAACAAGAGCAGGAGATATTTCAGCTCCACTTAGAGATCGTTTTGGTATTACAGCTAAATTAAGTTATTATACAGATGAGGAATTATTTCAAATAATTAATAGGACCAGTAAAGTGTTAAATATGCCTATAGAAGATCAAGCAGCATGGGAGTTAGCTAAAAGAAGTCGTAAGACACCACGTATAGCTAATCGTTTATTTAAAAGAGTACGTGATTTCGCTTTAGTTTTTGAACAAGATGAAATAGATGAAGAAATAACAAAAATGTCTCTTAAACGTTTAAAGGTTGATGACTCAGGATTAGACCAAATAGATATTCAATATCTTGAAGCATTAATTACAAAATTTAGTGGTGGTCCAGTTGGAGCGCAAACTGTAGCAACTTCAATTGGTGAAGAAGTGACAACTATTGAAGATGTTGTTGAACCTTACTTGTTGCAAGAAGGATTTGTTAAGAGGACCCCAAGAGGGCGTGTAGCTACTGAGAAAGCATATAAACATTTAAATATTGAATATGATCCAAACAACTCTAATAAATAGAGCTGTTTTTTTTAAAATTTTTAAAACAAATAATTGGTATAATTGAATATTATTAATAAATTTTTAAATTTTAATATTATAATTTGATTGGCTAGATTGAATAGAAATATGTTATAATTTTATATAGTAATTATTATTTAATTTTTGAGGAGTGCTATTATGAAAAAGAAGATATTAGGTTTAAGTAGTATTGTAATTTTTACAATGCTATTGGTTTTATTAACGGGATGTGGGAAAAAAACAGAAGATAATAGGGAAAAATTTATTAATTTACTATCTAGTTATATAAGTGATAAAACAAATCTTAATGATAAAACTTTTCCGGCAGAAGGTCAAAAAGATCAATCTGAATTATATAGTACCGATGCAGAAGGATATTTATCTAATATATTATATTTGAATAATGATAATAAATATGAAGGAATAAGTTTTTATTATACAAATGGAACAATAGATGCTAATTTATTAGAAATAGAAAATGATGAGATAAAAATATCAGATACTGAGACACTTTTTAATGCGGTACCAAATTTGGAAGAAATATTAGATGAATTTAATATGACATTATTCGCAATAAAATTAAATAATACTCCATATTTCTTTTTGGAAATAAGTGGGACTTCATCTTTATTTAGTGATGGAAAACATTATGAGATAAGAAGTTTAAATATTAATGAGGGAAAGATTAATGTTAGTAAACCAATTGTATATGAAGCTAGTATATTAGATGATGAAGAAGTAAAAGATTATATAAGTAAAGTAAAAAGAATGGGCTTATCTATGGAAGACATGGAACAATCTGTTTTTTCTCAAAATGATAAAGCTATTAAAATTTTTGAAATTACAAGAAATCATTTAGATGATTTTGATTTTGATAAGGCTGATAGTATAAATAAATTTCAATATGGGAATACAACTTTTAAAGATTTATTAGATGGTAAATTTGTAATAGATCTTGAAAATGTAGAAACACAAATTGATACAGATAATATGGAATATGAATTTAAGACAAGTAATTTAGGTTTATATAAATGGAATGGTAGCAATGGTGATTATATAAATTTTGAACTTTCTAAAGATGGAGATGAATATAAATATATACTATTATATTATGAAAACAATGCTAATCATGCATCAGAAGAAATTTGGGGAAAATGGGATGTAACCAAAACTGAATTTGATCTTAATAATGACCACTCAGCTTCTTTAGCAGAATATAGAGTAAAGAATATAAAATATATAGAGAACAATATATCTTTTGATATTGAAATGACAAAGATAAATTATTCTGAATTTAAAGAACATATAATTCCCGATGGACAATATAATTTTATAAAAGAGAGGTAGAAAAGAAAGATGAAAAGGAAATTATTTATTTTAAGCATAATTGTGGGAATAATATTTTGTCTTTCATCATTATTGGGATTTTTAAGTTTAAATGCTGTGAAGAAAGAGATAGCTGGATATGATGGTTCAAAGGAAATATATAAAAATGTTTATGACTGGAATACTCAAGAATATCATGATAATTATTGGGATTATTTAGCTCATAATGAATGTACAACTGTATCGACTTGTTACTGTGATTTTGTTGATAATGAAAAAGATTGCTTAAATCAATTATTAAATGGTACTGGAAAACATACTAATGCCAATAAAGGTACAGTATTCTTAATGAGAAATAGATACATATTATTAGTTTTAACTATTGTAAGTTTTATAGGTACTTGGTTATTTCATGAAAAAAAGAATAAAAATAAATAAACTAATTTTGTAATCATATTATGATACAAATTATAAAGAAAGGGAATTTAGTATGAAAAAAATATTAAGTATATTATTTATAGGAATTTTGGTTGTAAGTTTAACAGGATGTGGTAAGGCAATAAAAAATAGTAATACAATGGATACAAATAAAGATCAACAAGAAAGTAAAGAATCAGTCGAAATTACAGATGTTAAAGCAGTATCTGAAAATTATGCAGTTGTAGTAGGAGATGATAATAGCACTTATATAATAGATAAAGAGGGAAATGCTTTAGGAACAATTACACTAACAAATGATAATGTATTAATTAACAAAGATGGTTATATTGCAGTGAAACCAGAAGTGGGTAAGGTTAATATTTATGATAAAACTGGAAAAGAACTTTATAAAACTGATGATAAAACAAAATTTTCTTTCTTTGTTACAGAAAGCAATCTTTTACTAAGAAGAACAATAGAATCGTCTTTTTCTGGAAATACTAGCAAAACAGAAATTATAGATATAGATGGAAATGTAAAATTTGAAACAGATATTGATGCTAAACTTGAATACATAGGAAATGATTTAGTAGCAGATATAACTGGAAATGGTGTAAAGGTAACTATTAATAAAGTTTATGATTTAAAAACAAATTCTGAAGTTGATGTATCACAATATTATAGTTTGAAAGAAAATAATGTTCATGAATCATGGTTTTTAGATTTAGGAGTTAAAGATAGCAATTATACAGATTGGAAATATACTAATCTAAAACAAAATGACATTTTAATGATAAATGGTGGTAAAAGCTCTGGTATAAATAATAAAAATGAATATGTTGTTGGTGATTCTTATGATGTTTTATTGAGTAATGAATATTATTATAGTGGCGATAAACATTCAATTTGTAAATATGATGGAACAATAGTTAAAGATTTGTCAGAAGGAAATGGTGCTTCTATTATAGGATATTATGATAATAAATATTATATTGAATCTGGTACAGGATATTATTATGTGTTAGATAATAATTTTAATCAAATATTAGAACCTGTTGAATTACATGTTTATAACATAAATAAATATGGAATAATGGCTACGGATTCAAATAAGTCTGTTACAACTTTGTATGATTTTGAATTAAAAAATAAAAAAGAATTATCATACAAATTAAAAAGGGATACACCTCAATATTTTATAGCAGAAATAGAAAATACTGACAATTCAGCAAAAAGTTATTTTAATTTAAATACACAAGAAAAATTAGTTGTGTATAAATAATAATGTAAAAAAGAGCCGAAATTCAAAAGAAACGTTGTAACTAATGAATTTCGGCTATAAATTTAATTTTTATTGAAAAAAGAATAATGATTTTTTGATTTTATACAAAGTTTACTAAAAAGAAAAATGAATATGTTCAGAAAGGATTTGAAGTATGAAAAAAATTTTTAGTTTGTTACTTATTGGAGTTGTAATTATAGGATTAACAACGGGTTGTGGAGTCAATAAAGAAAGTGGTAGCAAAAATGATAAGGAAGAAATAAATAATAATTCTACAAATTTAAATAATGATGATACTAATGAAAACATAAAAAATGATGAGAATGATGTAACAGAAGAACAAAGTAATTCTAATAGCGAAAATTCGACAACTGATGATTATTATGTTGGGACTTATTATATGGCTTTAACAGATGGTTCATTAGCAAAGGATGGAACGGGAACTGTTATTTTAAATAAAGATAAAAGTTGTGCTTATTATTATGGTTGGTCTGATTTTGGGTGTAAATCTTTTTCAGTTGTTGATCATCTTATTTGTTTAAAAACAACTGAAAGTCAAGAAGATATTTGTTTAACTTTAGTTTCTACTAATGATATGTTAATTGATGCTAATAATGAAAAATATATTAAAGAATGAAAAACATATTAAATAAAATATTAAAATTTATAATAAAAGATGTTATTGGTTATATCATTGTTGCTTGTGTTTTTAGTGACAGAATAGGATATATTTTAGATAAATATCTTAATATTAGGGTTTTTATTAGTAAGTTTGGTTTCCCTTTTAGAATTATATTCAATTAAGTATGGAACCTTATATTAAGGTTCTTTTGTTTTTTTTGATTCATAAGTTTTTATTAATAATTTTAGATAAATTATTTATAGAATTATCACTATTAAATTAGTTAGTCATAAAAAAATCATAAAGTAAAGTAAAAAGCTGAGTGTTATATGTAGCCCTTATGTTATAAGTTATTTTACATTGTTGTCTTACATCAGTTAGATTATCTAATATAATAAAAAGTTGTGGCAATTATTTGTTGATTGTGAAAAATTTTCCATCCTTAAAACTGAATTAGTTTTTTTATTTTTTTAAAACAACTGTTTGATCCGATTAATTGTATTAATAACGTTGTTAATGTTAATATAATAATTTGATTGACTATGGTGTATAGATTTAAGCAATTAAATTTATATGCATGCATGCAGAGATACCTTTGAAGAGGGCGTCTTTTTTTTATTTTAGGTGGTGATAATTTTAGCGAAAAAACATTAGTGGACTGATTATAAAAGGTATTCAGCTGAAAATAATAATTAATTTAATAAGGAGGTAAAAAAATGAATAAAAATAAATTAGAAACAATTTTAATCTTATTTGAAGGAAAAGAAATAAGTAGTGTTTGGGATGTAGAAAAAGAAGATTACTATTTTAGCATTGTTGATGTCATTGTAGCTTTGACTATTAGCAACAGGTCAAAAAAGTATTGGAATGACTTAAAATTAAAAAATGAAGGAAGTCACTTGTCCGTAAATATCGTGCAGTAGAAAATGATAGCACAAGATGGAAAATGCGTAGTACTGATACACTAAATACAAATGGAGTATTTAGACTGATAGAGTCAATTCCTAGTCCAAAAGCAGAGCCATTTTAACTAATGAAATATATAAAGAATGGTCTGGAATGAAAGTAAATGAATATAAGGCTTTCAAAGGATTAAGAAAAGAATCTTTAAGAAATAATATGTCAGATATAGAAATTGCTCTTACTGATTTAGGAAAAATTACAACTAGAGATATTGCTAAAAAGAACATTCATATGGTCTAGATGAAAATATAAATGTGAGGTAGGTTAGCTAAAAGAGTAAGAGATTTTTACGAAGAAGAAACAAATTTGATTAATATATCGAAAAAAATAATTTAACTTATAAATACGTTGATGATATAAAACAAATAAGGGGGTAGTTGTGCTTAATAAAATTAATTTTGAAGATGGAAATATTTTTTTTACATTTTGGAGAAATCTTATTAAAGTCTTTTCAAATAAGTTATTTAATGATAAAATTATAGTGTACTTAAGAAGGTGTGTTATATGAATGATGATACAAGTTTATTTGATGTTAATGTAGTTAAAGAAAATTTAATATCATCAACTTTGAAAGAAGTATATACTGCTTTAAAAGAAAGAGGATATAATCCAACTAATCAAATTGTTGGGTATCTAATTAGTGGTGATCCAGGATATATATCTAACTATAAAGATTGTCGTAATAAGATATTAAACTTAGATCGTGCAGAGATAGTTGCAACTATTTTAGAAAATTATTTAAAGTAAGATGAGATACTTAGGATTAGATTTAGGAACTAGGACATTAGGACTTGCTTTATCTGATAAAACTAATACAATTGCTTCACCATATAAGACTTTAAGATGGGATGGAGAAGATTATGATTTATTATTTAAGGATTTAGATAATATTATAAAAGATAATCAAGTTACGGATTTAGTTTTAGGGTTGCCTAAAAATATGAATAATACACTAGGATTTGCTTCGGAGAGAAGTATTAATTTTCAGAAAGCTTTAGAAAATAGATATAATATTAAAGTCTATTTAGTTGATGAACGTTTAACAACTGTGATGGCTGAAAATACTTTATTAGAAGCAGATATGAGTCGCCAAAAAAGAAAAAAAGTAATAGACGAGATTGCAGCAAGTATAATACTTGATACATATTTAAAAATGAAAGGAAAATAAATTATGGAAGAAAAAAAAGGAGTTTTTACAATTGTTAATGATCAGGGAGAAGAAGTAGAATGTGAAATACTTTTTACTTTTGATTCTGATGAAACGAAAAAAAGTTATATAGTATATACGGATAATACTTTAGATGAAGAAGGTAGTACAAAAGTATATGCATCTGTATATGATCCAACTGGTCAAGATCCAACTTTATTACCGATTGAAACAGAAAAAGAATGGTTAGTTATTGAAAATATTTTATCTTCTGTTCAAGAAAAAATAGATGAGGCAAGTCAAGCTAGCTAAAATGAAAAATAAAAAAGTTGTTATATTGAGTGTAATATTAGCTATAATTTTTATTTCAGGAATTGGACTAGTAGTATTTTATAATGTTAATTTAGGTTCAGTTAGTAAGATATCGGAAGTAACAGATGATGATAAAGTATTGTTTGCTGTAAAAAGCGGTGATGCTTCAAAAACTATTATAGATAATTTAGCAGATGCTGGATTGATTAGGAATAGATATGTAACTTATATTTATGTAAAAACACATAGTTTAAGTATGCAGGCTGGAACTTATGAATTAAATAAAGGAATGACTTTAGAAGAAATATTTAAAAAATTATCTAATGGAGATATTGCTGATAATACAATATCAATTACTTTTATTGAAGGAAAAAGATTTGTTAATTATGTAAAAGTAATAAGTGATAATTTTGGTTATAGCGAAGAAGAAATAATAAATGAATTAGAAGATGAAAATTATTTAAGAGAACTTATAGATAAATATTGGTTCTTGACGGATGATATTTTAAATGATAAGTTATATTATGCCCTTGAAGGATATTTATTTCCAGATACATATGTATTTTACGAAGATGCAAGTATTAAAGAAATTATTAATGTTTTATTAAACGAAATGGGTAATAAATTAGAACCATATAAAAAGAAGATAGAAAATAGTAATTATTCTATTCATGAAATACTAACGTTGGCTAGTATTGTAGAATTAGAAGGTAATACTAGTAATGATCGAGCTGGAGTAGCAGGAGTTTTTTATAATCGCTTAGAAAATGGAATGAGTTTAGGTAGTGATGTTACAACTTATTATGGAGCAAGAGTTGAATTAAGTGATAGAGAACTTTATCAATCTGAAATAGATGAGGCTAATGATTATAATACAAGACATATTAGTATGGCTGGTAAATTACCAGTTGGACCTATTTGTAGTTCAAGCATAGAATCAATAGTTGCAACTATTGAACCAGAAGAACATGATTATTTGTATTTTGTAGCTGATAAAAATAAAGATACTTATTTTACGAGAACTTATGCTGAACACGAGGCTAAGATAGCAGAATTAAAAAGTAAAGGATTATGGTTTAATTATAATTAAGGAGAATCAATAATGAAAGAACAAATAATGGAAATGGAAAAGTATGCGAAAGAGCATAATGTACCAATTATTGAAAAAGATTCGATTGCTTTTATATTAAAGTTTATTAAAATTAATGATGTTAAAGAAATATTAGAATTAGGTAGTGCGATTGGTTATTCAGCTATTTTAATGGCATCAGTTAAAGATGATGTTAAAGTAACGACAATTGAACGTGATGAAGCTAGATATATGGAATGTCTTAAAAATGTTAAAAAATGTTGCTTGGAAAAAAGAATTGAAGTAGTTTATCAAGATGCTTTAGAAGTAAATTTATCTGGAGTAGGTTATGACTTAATATTTATTGATGCTGCGAAAGGACAATATACTAAATTCTTTGAAAAATATAAATATTTTTTGAATCCTGGAGGAGTTATTATTACTGATAATTTAAAATTCCATGGTCATGTTGGAAATAGAAGTCAAATAGCTAGTCGTAATTTAAAACAATTAGTTGGGAAGATTGAAAATTATATTGATTTCTTAAAAAATAATGATGAATTTGAAACTAAATTTTATGATGTTGGAGACGGCTTATCTGTAAGCATTAGAAAAAATGATATCTAAAATATTAATTTATGTTGATGATATAGAACATATAGAAGATTATAGAAAAGTAGGAGTTTCTGCTTTTCTTTTTGCTTTAGAAGGATATTGTGTTGGATATAAGACATATTCTTTAGAAGAAATAGAAAAAATTGATGTTTCAAATAAATATATTATTTTAAATAGAGTATTAACTTCTGATGATATAGATAATTTTAAAAAGATAATTAAGCAATTTAAGACGATTAAAGGTATTGTTTTTGAAGATATTGGAATATATCAAGTATTAAGTAATTTAAAAACTAATTTAGAACTTATTTTATTTCAAAATCATTTTGCGACAAATACAAGATCTGTTAATTTTTGGTTAGATAGAGTAGATAGTTTATTTATTGGGAATGAACTTACTAAAAATGAATTAGAAACTATTACTAAAGGAGCTATTAAGCCAGTATGTCTTCATTTATATGGTTATAATCAAGTAATGTATTCGAGAAGATTACTTTTAAGCAATTGGGAAGAAGAATTTAAGATACCTAAGAGTTCTTCTAATATTATTACGGATAAAGCTACAGGTATTAAATTTAGAGCTATAGAAAATGAATATGGAACGGTTATGTATTCCGAAAATATTTTTAATGGAAAAGATTTAATAGATTTAAGTAATGTTAAGTATTTTTATGTTAATACAATGATGATAGAACATAATAAAGTTATGTATTTTTTGCGTACTTTTGATAAAACAGATGGTGAAGATGAAGGCTTTTTAAATAAAGAGACAATTTATAAGTTAAAGGAGCGTAAATAAAATGGAAAAATTAGAATTATTAGCTCCAGCGGGAGATTTAGAAAGACTTAAAATAGCTTGTTTATATGGAGCAGATGCTATATATATTGGTGGTCAAGATTATAGTTTAAGAGCTAATGCATTAAATTTTAGTCTTGATGAATTAAAAAATGCAGCTCTTTTTGCTCATAATTTAGGTAAAAGAGTTTATGTTACAGTAAATATTGTATTTCATGATAAAGATTTAAGGGGATTAGAAGAATATTTACTTAAATTAGATGAAATAGGAATTGATGCCATAATTGTTTCAGATGTGGTTGTAATGGATTTATGGCGTAAATTAAATTTAAAATTAGAATTACATGTTTCAACCCAAGCGTCAGCTTTAAATTATGAGGTAGTTAATTTTTATAAAAGTCTAGGTGCTACAAGAGTTGTTTTGGCAAGAGAAGCTTCAAAAGAAGATATTAAGCGAATAAAAGATGAAACAGGGATGGAATTAGAATGTTTTGTCCATGGGGCAATGTGTACTAGTGTTAGTGGTCGTTGTGTGCTATCTAATTATGCGACGAATCGTGATAGTAATCGAGGGGGATGTGCGCAGGTTTGTCGTTTTGTTTTTGATGCTTCTAATAGTGATCAAATATTTAGTATGACACCTAAAGACTTAAATATGGTTTCTAATATAAAAGAAATGATTAAAGTAGGAGTTAATTCATTTAAAGTAGAAGGTAGAATGCGTAGTGTTTATTATATTGCAACAGTTATAGATGTTTATAGACATTTAATAGATATGGTAGTAAATAATTCTTTAAATGATGCATATACTAAATATTATCTAAGTATACTAAATAGATGTGCTAATCGTGATTCGACGGAACAATTTTTTAATAAATTACCAGGTAAAGATGAACAATACTTTCTAGGAAGAGATGAAGTAAGTAATAAAGATTTTTTAGGTATTGTTTTAGATTATGATATGAACAAACAAATGCTTACTTTAGAACAAAGAAATTATTTTAAGCCGGGTGATATTGTGGAATTTTTTGGACCAAATACAGAGGTTTTTAGCTATGTAGTACCAGAAGATTTATATGATAAAGATGGTAATAAAATTGAGGTTGCTAACCATCCACAAATGATTGTTAAATTTAAAATAGATAAGGTATTATCTAAATTTGATATGATGCGAATTAAAGTGTTTGACATTTCTAATTTTTTGTAGTATTCTTAGTAAGATATTTTTGAAGGAGATGCTTGTAATGGCAAAAAAAGACGAAATCTTACTAACTGCTAAAGGTTATGCAGAATTAGAAGAAGAGTTAAATGATTTAAGAGTAAATAAGAGGGCTGAAAATGTATTGGCTATCAAAGAAGCTAGAAGTCATGGCGATTTATCTGAAAATTCCGAATATGATGCAGCGAGAGACGAACAAGCAAAAATTGAAGCAAGAATACAAGAGCTAGAATATAAATTAGAACATGCAACAATTATTGATAATAAAGATAAAACTCATGTTAATGTTGGATCAGAAGTAACTATTGAATATGTTGATGACAATGAACAAGATGTATATACAATAGTTGGATCACTAGAAGCTGATCCATTTGAAAATAAAATAAGTAATGAATCACCAATAGGATCTGCAATTATGGGTAAAAAAGTAGGAGATGTTATTCCTGTTATTGGACCTAATGGTTCTTATGATGTTAAAATTATAAAGATAGCTTAAGTGCTGTCCTTTTTATTGTAAATCTTGTTATTCTAAGGTATAATATGGAAAGTTGAAGGAGTGAGTGACATGAAAAACGTACATGATGTTGAAGTTGAAATTAAAGGTAGTGATTGGGAATCTATACTAGATGCTACTTTTACAAAGAAAAATAAAGATTTAAGAGTTGATGGCTTTAGAAAAGGTAAATGTCCTAAAAATGTTTATTTACAAAAATTTGGTATTGAAAGTCTTTATATGGATGCTGTTGATGTTGCGGCTAATGACGCATATACAAAAGCAATTAGAGATAATGATTTAATACCTGTTTGTGAACCTAAAATGGATGTTACAGAAATTGATAAAGACCATGTAAAATTTAAATTTACTATTATTACTAGACCTGAAGTGAAATTAGGTAAATATAAAGATTTAGGTGTTAAAAAGGATAAACCTAAAGTTACAAAAAAAGAAATAGATGAAGAAGTAGCAAGACTTGCCTCTAGATTTGCTGAAATCGTAGTTAAAGAAAATGGCGAAGTAGTTGAAGGAAATACAGCTGTTGTTGATTTTGAAGGATTCGTTGATGGTGAACTATTAGAAGGTGGTAATGGCGCTAATTATCCATTAGAAATTGGTTCTCATACATTTATTCCTGGCTTTGAAGAAGGAATAGTTGGAATGAAAGTTGGAGAAACTAAAGAACTTAATTTAACTTTTCCTGAAAATTATACTAAGGAATTAGCTAATAAAGAAGTTAAATTTAATGTAACAGTAAGAGAAATTAAAGAAAGAGTATTACCTGAGCTTAATAAAGATTTCTATGCTGATTTAGGTTATGAAAATATTGAAACTGAAGAAGAATTTAGAAAAGAAGTAGAAAAAGCTATTTTAGAACGTAAGGAAGAAGAAGCAAAAAATAAATATTTAGATGATGTTTTAGAAGAAGCTTCTAAAAATATGGAAATAGAAATTAATCCAGAAATAGTAGATGAAGAAGTTCATCGTATGTTAAATCAATTTGATGAGCAATTAAGAATGCAAGGCATTTCATTAGATCAATATTTACAATTTACAGGATCTACTCATGAAGATTTACATAAACAAATGGAACCAGAAGCTTTAAAACATGTTAAATATCGTTATTTAATTGAAGAAGTTGCTGTTTTAGAAAAAATCGAAATATCTGATGAAGATGCGGAAAATGAAGCAGAAAATATGGCAGCTAATTACGGAGTAGAGAAAACTGAGTTCTTAGCTCATTTCGGAGGCTTGGATGTTGTTAAATACGATATGAAAATGAGAAAAGCATTAGAAATTCTAGGAGAAGAAAAGTAATTATTTAATTACTTTTTTCTTTTCTCAATTTTTAAAGATATATGTTATAATATAATATATTGATACTAAAGGTGATTTTATGAAAATAAAAAAGAAAAAAGAGCAAGTAAATAAAAAAGATTTTGAACTAGAAAAAGTAAAGGATGAGAAAGATACAGATGAATTTATTTTAGAAGAAAAAAAGGAAAAAACTAAAGAAAAAAAAATAAAAAATAATATGACATATTTATTTTTTAAAGCTTTTATACTTAATTTAAGAGAAAATAAATTATATTTCTTATCATTTTTTATAACAATTTTTTCTTTAGTTTTCTTTTCTATAACAAAAGTTAAGGAAGCAGATGGACTTTATAGTAGTGATAGTAGTCTAACAAATACTCCAACAACACCGGTTGTTGATGCTAATACAAATAAACCAGAAGAAAAGGTGCAAACTTCTTTAGAGGTTGATGTTAGTGATTACATAGGAATTTATAGTCGTGAAGTTAAGCTTACAGAACCAATTACTTTAAATGAAACTTGTAAAATAGAAAGTTATAAATTTTTGTATCAAGTAAAAAAAGATAAAACTATAACTAAGTATTTTATGAATGATTGTGCAGGGACAATAAAAATGTGGAGTGATAAAGCAAGTTATGTATCTAGTGGTGGTGCTAAATATATTAGTGCTAATAAAATAAGTTATTTATTTTCACCTACCAGTATGAAAGAAGTAGATGGTGAGACTTATAATATAGATAATTCGATTACAACGATTAAAGAAAATACTAATAAAGATAATGAAGTTTATTTTTATGACGATAATATTGTTATTAAAGATAAAACTAATTTGGTTTTATTAAAAGGTAATACTATTTTATATAATTTAAATAGTAATTATCCTAATAATGGAGGTAATGTAGAAACAAGAGTTTATAAAGCTGGAGCTACAAACCAATTTAACTTTATTGTATTTAGTAATAACGATTTTAAAAATAATTGTTATACGGAATTTAATGAAGATGATGAAGATTCTTTAGTGTATACAATATATAGTATTAAGTATAATACTAGTTCTAATAATTTTGATGAAGCTAAAAAAATATTATCTCGTAATAAAAGTGAAAAATGTGATAATTATGATGATGATATGAAGATTTTAACGGAGTAAAAAATTTAAAAGTTATAAAAAGAGTTAAAAGATTAATTAATAGTTATAAGAATAAAAATAATTAGGAGTAAAAAGAAAATTTTTGCTCTTTTTTTTGTAAAAAATTGTAAAAATCATAGACAAAAAAAATTGAAAAAATTATAATAGATTTTAATGTTAATCTTAAGGAGGCGGAACATGAAAAACAATTTACCAGTAATGCTTCTAAAGAGGATTATCCTTCTACCTTTTCAAGATGTAAGACTTGATTTAAGTAACGATATAAGTAGCAAAGTTATTAATTTAGCGATGAATAAACATAATGGAGAAATATTAATTATTTGTCCAACTGATCCATATGAAGAATCACCAGATGTTTCTGATTTGCCGGCCGTTGGAGTGGTTGGGAAAATAAAAAGTAAAATGGAGCTTCAGACAGGTAATTTAAGAATTGTTGTTAGTGGAGTTAAAAGAGTTAAAATATTAGAATATATTAATGAAATTGCTGATGGAGATATTTTAAAAGCACATACAATGGATATTGAAATTCCTTCGTATGATGAAGTAGAAGTTACTACTTTAAGAAGAAAAATTTTAGAACTTTTAAATGATTATATTGAATGCTCATCAACGATTAGTAATAGTATTTTATCAAGTATTAAAGACTTGACTGATTTAAGTAAAATAACAGATATTATTGTTTCTTTTATGCCTTTTACAATTGAAAAAAAATTACTTTATATGCAAGAAGTTGATTCTTATCATCGTGCTAATGCTTTGGTTTATGATTTGTCTGTTGAACTTCAAGTAGCCCAATTAGATTTAAAATTAGATGATGCGTTACGTGAAGATTTTGAACAAACACAAAAAGAAATTGTTCTTCGTGAAAAAATGGAAGCAATAAAAAAAGAACTTGGTGAAACAGATTTAAAAGATGAAATTATTGGTGATTATATAGAACGAATAAATAACTTAAAATGTGATGGTAAGTTAAAAAATAAATTAGTTAATGAAGTGAAAAAGTTGGATTATACTAATGAAATGAGTCCAGAAGTAAGTATTATTAGAAATTATTTGGATTTGGTTTTAGATTTACCATATGGTGTTACATCAGAAGATGAAACAGATTTAGATAAGATAAAAAAAAGTCTTGATAAAACACATTTTGGATTAGATAAAGTTAAAGATCGTATAATAGAATATATTGCTGTTAAAACTCGTAATAAAGATTTGAGAAGCCCTATTATTTGTTTAGTTGGGCCACCAGGAGTTGGTAAAACTTCTCTAGCAATGGGAATTGCTAGAAGTTTAAAAAAAGAATTTTATAAAATAAGTGTTGGGGGACTCAATGATAGTGCGGAACTTAATGGACATAGAAGAACTTATATTGGTTCTTCTCCTGGTAAGATAATTCAAGCATTAAAAAAATGTGGAACAGCTAATCCGCTTATTTTAATTGATGAAATTGATAAAATGGTTAAGGATTATAAAGGGGATCCAGCATCAGTATTACTTGATATATTAGATCCAGAACAAAATAATAATTTTGTTGATAATTATGTAGAAGAAGCTTTTGATTTATCAGAAGTTATGTTTATTTTGACCGCTAATTATGAAGAGGATATACCTGATGCTTTATATGATCGTTTAGAAATAATTGATCTTTCAAGTTATACAGAATTTGAAAAATTAGATATTGCTAAGAATTATTTGATTCCTAATATTTTTAAAGAACATTTGGTATGTAGTAAAGAAATTAGATTTACTAATGATATTATTATGGAAATAATAAATAGATATACTAAAGAAGCTGGAGTTCGTGATTTACAACGAAACTTAAGTACGATTGTAAGAAAGATAGTAACTAAATCAGTAAAAGAGATTAATAGTCCTATTAAAGTTACAGTAAAAAAAAGTGATTTAAATGAATATTTAGGACCATATAAATACGATATTAAAAATGAAGCGATTACTAATCACATAGGACTAGTTAACGCATTAGCATATACGCCAATGGGAGGAATGGTTTTACCTGTTGAAGCGACGATGTATGATGGTAAAGGTGAATTTAAAGTTACTGGAATGATTGGTCAAGCAATGGAAGAATCAGTTGATGTAGCTATAAGTTATATAAAAACTAATAAAACTGAATTTAAGGTTAATGATAAAATATTTAAAAATAAAGATATTCATATACATTTCTTAGAAGGTGCTGTTAAAAAAGATGGACCTTCAGCTGGTGTTTCAATTACAACTTCATTGATTAGTTTACTTATAAATATTGAAGTACCAAAAGATGTAGCAATGACAGGAGAGATCTCATTAAAAGGTGATGTTTTAAAAGTTGGTGGATTAAAAGAAAAGATAATTGGAGCTTATAACGAGGGCGTTAAGAAAATATTTATTCCTTATACAAATTCTTGTGATTTATCAGAAATTCCTAAAACAATTAAAGATAAAGTAAAAATTATTCTAGTTAAAAATTATGAAGAGATATTTAAGGCTATTTTTAGTAATTAAATTCTCTTTTTTTCATAATATAGACTAGGAGGAATATATATGAAACAAGTTATACCTTTTAGTAAGGAAATAGTTTTTAAAACAGTTGTTGCTAGTATTACTAGTATTTCTTTAGAACATGAAGAAAAAGTTTATGATAGTGAAGTATCAGGTGATTTTATAATATTTGGGGATTATAAGGTACATAATGATACAACAGAAAAAGAATTATTTAAATATCGTTTACCATTTACAGCTATTTTACCAGAAAATGCTATTAAAGGTTCGATAAAAATTGAAATTGAAGATTTTACGTATGATCAAGTTGAAGAAGATGTAATTAAAGTTAATATTGATTTTAGTATTAGTTATGAAGAAAAGATTGATGAAATACCGGAGAATAGTGAAAAAGATAGAAAAGATTTAGATAATAATATCAATAATGAAGTAATTGATGGGACTAATAAAATAGATGAAGATACAATTAAAGAAATTGAAGAATTTTTAAAAAATAAGGAAGAAGAAAAAAATGAAAAACAAGAAGATATGAGAGAAGAAATATTAGAAAAAAAAGAATTAGAAGAAATAATGATTGAAGATAAAAATGAAGAAGATATAGTTATAAATGATAAAGAAGAAAGAAAGATGATTAATATCGAAACTGAAACTAGTGAAGTTTTAGAATCTAAAGTAGAAGAAGAAAAGAGTGAAGAAATTAAAGAAACAATCAATGAAGAATATGTTATATATCATATTCATATTGTTAAAGAAAACGAAACAATAGAACAAATAATTAGTCATTATGAGACTTCAATGGAAACAGTTAAACTTTATAATGAGATAGATAAAATTAAAACAGGAGATAAATTAATTATTCCGGAATATATAGATGACTAGGAGTTTAGAAGTATTTAATGAACTATATAAACCTTATAAGATTACGAGAAAAAATAATGTTTATATTTTAAATACAATGGATGGAGATTATGTAGTAAAAGAAAATCCTAAAATAAATTATAAAGATTTATATAAATATTTAAAAAGTCGTAGTTTTAATTATGTACCAACTATGTCTTTAGATAGTCGAGATGATTTATTAGTTTTAGAATATCAAGATGATATTACGTTAGATAAAGAACAAAAAGCTTTAGATTTAATAGAAGTAGTTAGTTTATTACATAATAAAACTAGTTATTTTAAGAGTGTAACTAATGATAAATACAAAGAAGTATATGAAAATATCAATAATAATATTTTATATGTAACTAATTTATATGAAGAATGTTTTAATAAGTTTATAGAAGAAGAATATTTAGTACCTAGTCATTATCTTTTTTTAAGAAATTATTCTTTAATATATAATGCCAATAAATATGCGAAAGATAAATTAGATGAATGGTTTAATATGATTAAAGATAAAAATAAAGAACGAGTAGCTTTAGTTCATAATAATTTAAAATTAGAACATTTTATAAAAAACGATGATGAATATTTAATTAGTTGGGATAATTATACAGTAGATAGTCCCGTTTTAGATTTATATCGTTTTTATCAAAATGAATGGATGAATATTTCTTTTAATGATATATTCTTAAAATATAATGACAATTTTGAATTACTTCCACAAGAAAAAGTATTTTTAGATATTCTTATTAGTATTCCCTTTGTAGTTAAATTTGATAAAGATGAAATTAAAAATTGTCAAATGGTTAGAGAATTGATTAATTATTTAAATAGTTCTTCGAAAATTGTTTTTAATACTTAATATGGCCATAATAATCTAAATAATAAAAAGAATAGAATAAATGTTTCAATTAAAAGAACGATAATATTAAAACGTAAAGGAAGAACTAAAGTAATAATTATTTGATAAAAAATAAGAATACATAAACAGAAAATAAAGATTAATGTTAAAAAAGAATTTTTTGGACGACTAGGTCTCATCATTATTATTATCACCTAATATAAAATATGACAAAGAAACTTTATTTGTTTCTTTTTTTATGTTAAAATAAATTTATATAATAGTAGGTGACTTAGATGAATAGAAAATATTATATTGTTTTAATATTAATACTTAGTGTTTCTGTTTTACTTTTAGGTCTTTCTTATTCTAAAGATTCTAGTGTTAATAAATATGTAAATGAATATGAAAATTATGATCGAAATTTAAAGATTGTCAGTTCTGATAATTTAAGTAATATAGTATTAGATGATGTTGTATCACGAGATATAAGTGTTACGAATAAAGGTAGTTATGAAACATCATTAACTATTGAAGTATTAGGTGGTTCTTTAGATAATTTATATTATCAAATAAATAATGGAGAGAAAGAAAAGATTGAAGATAGAGTTATTTATACAGAAGAATTAAGTAAATTAGGAGATAATGGAGATCATGTAAGTCTTAATATAAAAGTTTTTAATGAAAATAATGAAGATAAAACAATTAGTTTAAAAGTAGCTGAGAAAGTTAAATTACTACAAGATAAAATAAAAGAAGATAGTAATGTTTATAAAGATGAAATTGATAATTATCGTTATTATGGCGAAGTAGTTAATAATTATGCTAATTATAATGGGGAAGAATATCAAATAGTTGGTTTAATTAATAATAATATTGTTTTAATTGCGAAAGATAAAGAAACTAGTGTTTATCAAGATAATGAAAATTATTTAACCATATATGATTATTTAGCTAGTTTTAATAATAGTGATGTTAAGACTTATAATGCGAGAAATTATCAAACTTGGTTAAATGATAGTTATTGGTTATTAGATACTTATGGCAATGATATGGCTTATTACTTAGATGGGGGAGAAATTAGTACTAAAAATAAAAATACTAACTTATTTGCTAGAAAGTTAGTTAAATTAGCTATAGATACAGAATTTATTTTAGGTGATGGTAGTCAAGGTAATCCTTATGAGGTAGTTTATGATAGTTAATAAAGTATTAAGAAAACAAATAATTATTGAAATCATTGCCTTATTATTCTTAGTTGCTTCGATTTGTTATGCTTTTTTTGCAATAAGTAAAGGAAAGAATAACAATGTAGCTAATTATCATGGATTTGTATCTGTATTAGATGATAGTAAATTAAAATCATATAAATACTTAAGTGATGGTGAAGGTTTAAGTCAGGATGGAATAACTTATACAGTAACAAATAATAATAAAGAAATGGCTAATTACAAAATTGTTATTACACCAAGTAATGCTGATAATGATATATTATCTAAAGTAAGAATTGGGGTAGATGATTTATATGTTTATGATTTAGAAAAGCTAGAAAAAAATGATAATGGTTATATTTTAATAACTAATGATTTAGAAGCTGGATATACGAAAATTCATAATATTAAGATTTGGTATAAAGAAGATGTTAAAGATAGTAATTTAAGCTTTAAATTTAGTTTAATTAGATAAGAATAGTAATTGTTACAAAGGTTAAAAAGAAAAAGATTATTAAATGAATTAAACGATATAATAAATAATTAGGATAATTAATTGAAGTATCATTTATGATACTTTTTATTTGGGCTTCAATACATAAACCGCAGGAAGATATAGAAATAATAGTAAAGATTAATTTTAAAGTTAAAGGCATGGAGATAGTACTTAGATTAGAAAGGGATGTAGTTATTTCTAAGATACTTAAAAGAAAGGTTTTTAGATAGATATTGTGAATTAAATTAAGGGGTAAAGTATTAAAAAAGATAATTGTTCCTAAAATAATTATTAAAGTATTAATATTTTTGGTAATACTATTTATTAAGGTATTAAATATGGAAATATTTTGACGAGTAAAGCTTATTTTAGGAGGATTAATTAATTTAATTAAAATGAAATTAGTTATAATATTACAGCTCATGATGATAAGAGCTATTTTAGAATTAAAAATTACTTTTAAGAATGTATAAGTAAAGATAGGAGAAGTGTATTTGGTTACAGCTAATAACTTAGTTATATCGATATTGTATTTGTTTAGTATATAGGCATTAGAAGGACTGCCCGAGATAATACTTAATAGGTATATATAATTTATATGGAGATATTTATTGATGTAGTAAGGAAGGTTTGAGTTGTATATTAAATCAACGATGATGAATGTCGGAAAGAGAGTTGGGATAATTTTTTTTAGCCATATAGTTACACTATAGATTGTTTTGGTGGTTATATAGTCATTATTTGTGAGACAATAAATAAAATATATTAATAAAATTGTAAATAATATTAATTCTTTTAGGATATTTTTCATAATTTACCTTCATAAATGATATAATATTTAAGGTGATATAATGTTTAATAATTTATATGAAAAAATTAAAATGTTTATGAAAAAAAATATCTTTGCGATTGTTTTAGCATTGGTTTTATTTCTTTTATTATTTATCGAACTTCCATATGATGTTGAAATGCCTGGAGGAACTATTGATCTAGAAAATAGGGTAACTGTTAATGGAGAGACGACTGAGATAGAAGGATCTTTTAATATGGCTTATGTTTCTGTAATTAGAGGTAAAATACCATATATTATTATGGGATTAATATTACCGGATTGGGATGTTGTTAAACAAAGTGATTCAATGTATGAAAATGAAACTGTTAAAGATGCGACTAAAAGAGATAAATTAGAATTAAAACAAAGTATTAATTATGCTACGGTTGTGGCGATGGATGCGGCAGGTATTAATTATGAAATATCTAATAGAGAAAATTATGTTGCTTATATTGATCCTAAAGCTGATACTGATTTAAAAATTGGTGATAATATTTTAGCTATTAATGGAGAAGAAATTAAAGATATAAATAAATTGAGTGAGATTGTGCAAGAAGCTAATGAAAGAGATACTTTTAAAATAAATGTTTTAAGAGATAATAAAAAAGTTACAACAATTGCGAAAGTATTTAAAGAAAATGATAAAAAATATATTGGTATATCAGCAATTACAACATTTGATATTGATAGTGATGTAAAAGTTGAGATTTCTTCTAAAAAACAAGAATCTGGTCCAAGTGGAGGACTAATGATGACTTTAATGACTTATAATGCTTTAACTAAACAAGATTTGACTCATGGTAAAAAAATTGTTGGAACTGGAACAATTTCACTTGATGGTAGTGTTGGGGAAATTGGAGGCGTTAAATACAAATTAATGGGTGCAGTTAAAAATAAAGCAGATATATTTTTAGTTCCAGCAGGTAATTATGAGGAAGCAATGGAAGTTAAAAAAGCTAAAAAATATGATATAGAAATTGTTAAAGTTTCTAAATTTCAAGATGCTATTGATTATTTGGAGGGATTATAATGAAATATTATGATAGAGATGTTATTAAAAGTATTAGTCCAGTAATTGTTTTAAATCCTTTCTTTGATGAATGGTATAGTATAGTGGAAGATATTTTAAAACATCCAGAATTTCAAAAGAGAAAACTATTTATGCATCATCATAATTTATCAGTTTGGGATCATTCTATTTTAGTTTCTTTTAAATCTTTTATGGCTTGTAAATATTTTAAAGCTGATAAAAGAGTTTGTGCGATAGCTGGTTTGTTACATGATTTTTATAGTCAAGCTTGGATTAGTACACCAGAACTCGAAAATTTAGAAAATGGTAAATATACAAAATTAATGAAAGAACCTAAACCTTGGTATAAAATGCATGGATTTACTCATGCTAAAGATGCAGCGACTAATTATGTAAAATTTTTTCCACAGCTAGAAAATAAAAAGATTACTAATTCTATATTAAGACATATGTTTCCATTAAATATAATTCCACCAAAATACAAAGAA
>CANQFI010000008.1 GCA_947598455.1 uncultured Bacilli bacterium
TTTATCAGTTTGATGTTGGTCATGTAAAGCCATCATTTACCATGATAAATGGCCTTAAAGTAAGAGTAATCAGTAATAATAAAGAAGGCAGTTTAGAATACCTAAAATGAAATTTTTGTGAAGAGTAATTATTTTACTCTTTTTCTATTGCATTAATATATTAAGAGTACTATAATTAAATGGTTCGCAATAGAACTATTAGAGGTGATTATATTGCAAGATAATTTATTAACACTAAAAATAAAGTCTTTAAATCTTAATCTTTTACGAGCTTTAGCTGCCCGTTATAAAAAGATGAATTTAGGAGTAACTCCGGTTCAAGGACGCATTATTATGTTCATATTTGATCATCACGATGAAGTATGCCAAAAAGATATTGAACACATGATGGCTTGTAAAAAATCTACTTTATCAACTATTTTAAATAGTATGGAAAAAAATAACCTAATTATTAGAAAAGGTTCAGCTACTGATTCCAGACGTAATTCCCTTATCTTAACTCCTTATTCTATTGAAATAGCTACTAAGTTAAAAGATGATATGATCAAAATTAATAAATTATTAGGTGAAAATATTACCAAAGATGAATATATTATATTTAGTGATGTTTTAGAAAAAATTACTAAAAACATAGAAAGGATTTAATATGATAAAATTATTTAAAAATTTTAGTAAACAAGATATTTTGATAATCATTATCTGTATTGTAATGATTGTCTTCCAAGTATGGATTGAATTAAAACTACCAGATTATATGAGTGAGATTACTAGACTTATTCAAACTGATGGTAGTAAGATGAGTGAAATATTAGAACAAGGAAGTTATATGTTACTATGTGCTTTTGGTAGTTTAGCTTCTGCTATAGGTGTTGGTTATTTAGCTTCTAAGTTATCTGCTAGTTTCTCAAGAACTCTTCGTAATAAAATATTTACCAAAGTTGAAAGTTTTGGTATGGCTGAAATTAAAAAGTTTTCAACTAGTAGTTTAATAACTAGAACAACTAATGATGTTACCCAAATTGAAATGTTAATAAGTATGGGCCTTCAAATGATGATTAAAGCACCAATTATGGCAGTTTGGGCCGTTATGAAAATAATTGATAAGAGTATAGAGTGGAGTATGCTAACAGCTGCTGGAGTAGTTATCTTACTGTCAACTGTTATTGCTTTAATGATTATCGTTCTACCTCGTTTTGCCAAAGTCCAAAAACTTATCGACCGTGTAAATGGTGTTACAAGAGAAAACTTAACCGGTATTAGAGTAATTAGAGCCTTTAATGCTGAAAAATTTCAAACTAAAAGATTTGAAGAAGTTAATAGTGAATTAACTAATACGCAATTATTCAACCAAAGATGTTTTGCTATCTTAAACCCAATGATGAACTTTGTTATGCAATTCTTAACCTTAGGAATTTATTTTATTGGAGCTTTAATGATTGTTAAAGCTGGTATGGTTGAAAAAGTAAATTTATTTAGTAATATGGTTGTTTTTTCTAGTTATGGAATGCAAGTTATTATGTCATTCTTAATGCTTGCTATGATTTTTATGATGGTTCCAAGAGCTCAAATATCCGCTAATCGTATTAATGAAGTTTTAGATGAAAACATTGATATTACAGATGGTAAATTTAGTGATGATACTAAAGAAAAAGGTACTGTTGAATTTAAAAATGTATCATTTAAATATCCTGATGCTGATGAATATTTACTTAAAGATATATCATTCAAAGTTAATAAGGGTGAAACTATCGCATTTATAGGTTCTACTGGTAGCGGTAAATCTTCACTAATTAATTTAGTTCCAAGATTTTATGATGCTACAGATGGTGAAGTATTAGTAGATGGTGTAAATGTTAAAGAATATAAACAAGAAGTATTACACAATAAAATTGGATATGTTCCTCAAAAAGCTGTTATGTTTACCGGTACTGTTTCTGAAAATGTTGGTTATGGTGATAATGGGCATAAAAAGCCATCTTTAGATAAAATTAAAAAAGCCATTGATATTGCCCAAGGAACAGAATTTGTAACTAAAATGGAAAACAAATATGATTCCCACATTGCTCGTGGTGGTACTAACGTCTCAGGTGGTCAAAAACAAAGACTTGCTATCGCTAGAGCCATCGCTCGTGATCCTGAAATATATATTTTTGATGATTCATTTTCAGCTTTAGACTATAAAACTGATGCTATTCTTCGTAAAGAACTAAAAAAATATACTAAAGATGCAACTAGTTTAATTGTTGCTCAAAGAATAGGTACTATTATGAATGCTGATAAAATAATTGTTTTGGATAATGGTGAATGTGTTGGTATTGGTACCCATAAAGAATTACTAAAAAATTGTGATGTGTATAAAGAAATAGCTTTATCACAACTTTCAAAGGAGGAGTTAGACAATGCCTAAACCAGGTGGACCTATGAATAGAGTCAATGAAAAATCCAAAGATTTCTTTGGCACTATGAAAAGATTATTCTTAAGTTTAAATAAATGGCGTTATTTATTGATTATTGCTTTAATCTTAGCTATGGCTAGTGCAGTTCTATCAATAATTGCTCCTAATAAATTATCAGATTTTGCTGATACAATCGGTGAAGGCTTAGTACCAAATACCGAAAAATTAGAAGAAGTAGCTAATGCTATTAGTAGTAATATTAGTAATACTCTAAATCCTAATGGAAATATTGCTAGTGAGGAAATGCCTAGTTCTACTAGTGATACTTTAACAACTAGTGGTATCGACATGACTTTATTAAATAATATTGACTTACCAGATATAAAAATAGATGATATTACCATTAATAAAGATGATCAAATTGAATTTTTAAATCTTATGAGTAGTGTTGATCCTGAATCAACTAGTGAAGAACTTTTATCTAAAATGGACGAATTACCAAGTTCCATTTATGAATTAGTTAAACCAAAAATGAATATGGATAAAGTATATCGTATTGCTATTATCTTAGCATCTTTCTATATTATTAGTGCTATACTGAGTTATATAGAACATTTCTCAATGGCGACAATTTCTAATAATTTTGCTAAGAAATTAAGAAGTGATATTAGTACAAAGATTAATAAATTACCATTAAAATATTTTGATCAACATGAAGCGGGTGATATTCTATCACGTGTTACTAACGATGTTGATATGATAGGTATGAATATGAACCAAAGTTTAGCAATGTTAGTTGCTAGTATTACTTTATTTGTTGGCTCAATAATTATGATGTTTGTTACTAACTGGACAATGGCTATAACTGCAATCTTAGCTAGTATTATTGGTTTTGCTTTAATGTTCTTAATATTAGGTAAATCTCAAAAATATTTTAATCAACGCCAAATCGAATTAGGTAACTTAAATGGTTATATTGAAGAAATATATTCTGGTCATAATGTAGTTAAAGCATATAATGGTGATAAAGAAGCAATTGCAGAATTTGAAAATTTAAATAATAAATTATACGATTGTAATCGTAAGAGTCAATTCTTATCAGGTGTTATGCAACCTATAATGGGTTTTGTTGGTAACTTAAGTTATGTTGCTGTTTGTGTTGTAGGAGCCTTACTTACTATGAATGATGTTATATCTTTTGGTGTAATTGTTGCTTTTATGATTTATGTTCGTTTATTTACTAATCCATTATCTCAAATCGCTCAAGCAATGACAACTTTACAATCTACTGCTGCTGCATCTGAACGTGTCTTTGAATTCTTAGATGAAAAAGAAATGCCATTAGAAAATGAAAAAATTAAACATCTAGATAAATCTAAAGTAAAAGGCAAAATTGAATTTAAAAATGTTAAATTTGGTTATGAACCAGGTCGTACAATTATAAAAAACTTTAGTGCTAAAGCCGAGCCAGGTCAAAAAATTGCTATTGTTGGACCTACTGGAGCTGGTAAAACAACAATGGTTAATCTTCTTATGAAATTCTATGATATCAACGATGGTGAAATCCTAATTGATGGTGTTTCAACAAAAGAATTAACAAGAGAAAATATTCATGATTTATTTGTCATGGTCTTACAAGATACTTGGTTATTTGATGGAACAATTAAAGATAATATAAAATTTAATAAAAAAGGTGTTACTGATGAAGAAATATGGTCTTCATGTCATACTGTTGGAATAGATCATTTTATAAAAACATTACCAGGTAACTTAAATGCTGTCATAACTGATGATACTTCAGTAAGTCAAGGACAAAAACAATTACTAACTATTGCTCGTGGTATGATTGAAGATGCGCCTTTCTTAATTTTAGATGAAGCTACTAGTAATGTTGATACAAGAACCGAAGAATTAGTTCAAAAAGCTATGGATAAATTAACTGAAGGAAGAACTTCCTTTATTATCGCTCATCGTTTATCAACAATTAAAAATGCTGACCTTATCTTAGTTATGAATGAAGGTAATATCATTGAACAAGGAACACATGATGAACTAATGAAACAAAATGGTTTTTATGCCAAATTATATAATAGTCAATTTGAAAAGACAGCTTAACGTGAAGTTGTCTTTTTAATATTATTAATAAAAAAATTATGATATAATAAAAAAGAATAAATAATAAATGGGGTATATTATGACAAAGATGATAACTAGTAAATTATATGGTAAAGACGTAATGTCAGCAATGAATGATATTTTAAAAGATATTATTTATATGAATTATGATGTTGAACAAATATGTAAAGAATTATCTATGGTAAATGAATCGATTAGAGTAGGTCTTTATTTAATGGCCTTAGAAAATAATTTTGATGAAATAGCTATAAGAATAAGCAATGCCAATAAAATATTAAATGAAGAACGAAAAGAAAAATTTTTGGAATCTTACAAATCAGGCGAAGTAGAAAAATTTTTAAGTTTACTAGGTCGTCAAGATAAAATATCTCTAATGAGTGATTTAGGTATTGATGGCTCATTACGTGAAAGATCAACTATGTCAAAAGAAAAAAAAGAATATTATAAAATAATTAATGATTCTATTTTTAAAGATCAAGAAATAGATAAAAGAGATGGTCTTAATAATTTTATAATTTATAAAAAAGATGCTTAAAAAAACTAAGCATTTTTAATTGCCTCAATTTATCTAAAGTGGTATTGTTTAAATAGGAGTGATTACATGAATATTATTAATAAAATATCTAAATCAGTATCTTATGTTAAAGAACATTCTAAATATGTAAAAATAAATTATGGTAAAATAGATAAACAACTAAAAAATATTGATTTTACTAAAGTAAGTTTTTGGTTAGCTAATAATCCTTATGGTATTTTAGATTTACCATATGAAGATTTATTTCCTTTTCTGCTTATTTTTCATTCCATAGGAGATTACTGCTTTTGGGGTGAACCCAAATGGGAAATTAAAGTAAATGATAAATCACTAGATGGTTCTTATGCAATTATGTATTTAATTATTAATAAATTTAAAGAAGATAAAAACTTTAAAATGACATATCAGGAATTTAAAGAATTCTTAAAAGGTAATGTTGAAATACCTCTATTAAAAGAACGATATGAATGTCTTAAAGAAGTTTATACCTATTTAGATAATCATAATTTCTATGAAGAAATAAAAGATATGAATGATGATATAACTTTATTAACATATTTAATAGATAATTTTAGTTTCTTTAAAGATATTAGCATATATAAAGACCATGAAATATATTTTTATAAAAGAGCTCAACTAATTACTTCAGATATTTTACATATTAAAAAACTATGTGGTCATGAAGTAGTTGATTATTCTCATTTATTAGGATGTGCAGATTATAAAATACCTCAAGTAATGAGATGTTATGGTATGTTAGAATTTACTGATGAATTAGCTTCCTTAGTTGATAATAAAACTATTATTCCTAAAGATAGCGCTATGGAAGTCGAAATTCGTGCTTTAACATTAGAAGTAATTGATTATATCTATCATAAACTAGATGGTCAAGTATCACACATGGATATTAATGATTTAATTTGGCTAATGGGTCAAGATAAATCAAAGATAACTAAAAACTATCATCGAACTTTAACTATTTGTTATTAGGAGATTTTGTATGAAGTATTGTAAAGTAATGTTTGGGACAACATCTGGTGCTCAAAATGATTTTAATTATAATGTAAATGAAGTAACTATTGCTAAAACTTGGAATAAAAATGGTCAAACTCCGGAAGAAATGGGTGGCTTTAACTATACAACTGAAGATTGTCTAATTAGATGGCTTCATCGTGGTGATACTATCTATGATGTCGAAATCCCTGACGATGCGGAATATGTAAAATTAGAAGGAGCGACAACTATTTATCGTGCTAATAAAATAATTATTAGTAATCCTCGCCCTGTAGATGATAATCTAGCTCTTCATCTTTATCAAATATCTTATATTCCCGAAAAATCATATTATAAAGCATTAGCAGCAGTTAGTGTAATGAATTATCAAAATACAGCTTTAGCTATCTTAAAAGATAAAGTAAATAAAGACAATATTGACTTAGTATTAGAGGAATGGCATGATTTTATTTTTCATGGTGATAAACATGATCGTCAAGATAGTAATAATTTAGTAAAAGAAGTAGAAGAATATTTAGAAGAAATAAAATCAGACTTACTAATAAGTCGTTTCATTGATAAAGAACCATATCATAAAATAATTACTAAAGACAAAATACTTAACCTAACTGGTGAATCAGGTAGTGGAAAATCATACTATACTAAGTCCTTAGATGATAATTATCTTATAATAGATACTGATATTCTATTTAGCGACAAACCATGTAATGAAACTATATCTAATTTAAGAAGTATGTTTATAACTAAGTATGGTAAATTACCAAATTTAATTGAAGAATTTGATACCTGTTATCAAGACATTATTAATTACTTTAAAGGTGTTGATAAGTATATTGTTATTGATAGTGCTCAATATCGTAATATTAAAAATTTATCTTTATTAAAAGGTGAAATAATCATCATGCGTACCTCAGCTGAAAATTGTTATGAAAGATGCATAAAAAGATATATGAGTAAACCAAATATTAGTGAACAAGACTTAAGTTCTTATAAGGAACGTAAAAAAGCTATCTTCTATTGGTATCATAGTGTTAATAAATTATTAGAAAGAGTAGAAGAGTATAATATAAACTAATTAGTTATGTTAATAATCAATCATTAAATAGATTAGACTTTTTCAATCTAATCTTTTTTTGTATAATAGAAAAAGGTGATACTATGAATTGTTTATTTACTGATGAAGTTAATACTCCAAAGGAATTAACTAAATATTTAAAAGACCATAATATAAATATTCCTTCATATCGTCCAGCTGTAATAGCTCTAATAGTTGACCAAGATAATCGAATTTTATTACAAAGACGAGGACCAAAATCTCGTGATGAACAATTTAAATTAGAAGATATTGGTGGTGCTTATGAAGAGGATGATTTAACATTTAGAGCTGCCATGAATCGTGAAATAAGAGAAGAAGTAGGAGAGAACGCTAAGATTAATATTGATTTCTTTGTTGGGACTTTTCTTATCAATAAATTTGATAGTCGTACTAATAAAAATGTTAACTGGTTATTTCTTCTTTATAAATGTACTTATAAAGGTGGAACTCTTTGTATAGCTGAACCAGGCAAATGTGTAGGTTACGAATTTTATAAATATGAAGAACTACCTACAGAAGAAACAGCTCATACCACATTGTCCTTTTGGGACTTTTACCATCAACAATATAAAGATATATAAAAAATAATAAAAACCAATTAGTTTTAAAATAATATAAAAAAAATAAACCATACTAATAATGGTGAATAAAATGAAAGTCCAAAGTATATGGTTAGATAATAATGAAAATAGTAAAATTAGTAAATTAAACGAAGATCTTCAAATTGATATCTTAATTATTGGTGGTGGTATTACTGGTTTATCAACTCTTTATCAATTAAGAAATACCAATCTTAAGGTTTGTCTAGTTGAAAGTAATTTTATTGGAAGTGGCGTAACAGGGAAAACAACAGGTAAAATAAATTATTTACAGCAATTAGTATATTCTGATTTAGCTGATAAGTATACTCCAGATATTGCTAAAATGTATCTTAATTCTCAGTTACTAGCTATTAAAGAACTTACTAATATTATTAAAAAAGAAAATATTCAATGTAACTTAGATAAAGTTGATTCTTTTGTTTATTCTAAAGAAAAAAAGGAAATTAGAAAAATAAAAAAAGAAAAAAATCTTTTAGAATCATTTGGTATTAAAGTATTAGAGTATAATAAAAAGAATACATATGCTATAGGTGCCTCTGATACTTATATCTTTCACCCTTTAAAATATTTATATGCTTTAAAAGAAATATGTTTGTCTTCAAACATGCCTATATATGAAAAAACAAAAGTATGTAATATTAAAAGAAAGAAAAACTTTTATATATGTTATGCTAATAATCATACTATTAAAACTAAAAAAGTTATCTTAGCTTGTCATTATCCTTTCTTTCTTTTACCATATCTAATGCCTCTTAAAGTATATACAGAAAAATCATATATAACAGCATCATCTTCCCCTTATAAGAAGAAAACTATTATAACTTCTACTAATCCTACAATATCTATTAGATATCATAAAGATAATAACAAAAAATATTTAATTTATTTAAGTCAATCTTCTAATATATGTGATAAATTAAATGAAAATAAAAATTTTAATAAGACTATTAAAGAATGTAAAAAATTAAATCTTAAACCATCATATATATGGAAAAATGATGATTTAATAACTATTGATAAAATGCCTTATATAGGTAGTTTAGAAAAAGATAATAATAACTTATTGATTGCTACCGGTTATAATACTTGGGGAATGACTAATGCTACTATTGCTAGTTTAGTTTTAAAAGATATTATTTTAGGTAAAGATAATATTTATAAAGATATATTTAATCCTTTAAGAGCTACTTTCTTTAATAATTTTGATAGTTATATGATTAATATTGGTAGTAGTATTAAAAGCTATCTTCAAAATAAAATATTTAAAAATAAAAAATGGTATTATCAAAATCTTCGTTTTACTAAAATAAATAATAAAGATGTTGCTATATATAATGATGGAAAAGATCATATAGTTTATAATAAATGTCCACATATGGGTTGCAGTTTAGTTTTTAATGAAAAAGAAAAAACTTGGGATTGTCCTTGTCACGCTTCACGATTTGATATAGATGGTAAATGTTTAAAAGGACCAAGTCTTTATGATATTAGCTTTAACGATGATAAAGAGCTTTAGAATAGTTCTTTTTTATTGCATTTAATTTAGAATAAAGCATGTGAATAAAAAAGCTTAAGTAAGAAGTATAAAAATATAATAATTAAATAATATGATTTAAAGTTGCAAATAATAAAATTTATGTTAAAATTAAAAGCCGAGGTGACTAATAAATGTTTGATCTAATCAAAAAAGAAGATGGTCAAAGTCATGAAGAATGGTTTATTAATTATTGCCGAAAATTAGAAACAAATACTATTGAAACTCATCGTATTTTAAGTAATGATTCATATATTAATTGGTTAATTACTTTTTCCGAAAAAATAACTTCTTTATCTGAAGAATCTATATCAATAAATGGAAATTGTTCCAAAGAGGAAATATTATATATAAGTCGTTTAAGATATTTATATGAGGTAATTAGAATGTATGCCGATAAATCATATATTGCACCATATGAAATAGATGGTAAATATGTTTACTACATCGAGTATAAAGGTGTAGTATTAGAAATAGGTTTAACTATTGGCGAAAACAATTCATGTAATTTCAAAAGACTAGATAATATTCCGAATGATATTGTAGTAATAAATTTTAAAAGTATTAAAGAAGATAAAAATTCTTTAAAAAACGATTATATTAAAGTCAGATTAAGTGAATTATCCAATCATATAGTACAATTAATAAATAATGGTATTCCAGTTGATGAGATTCGAAAAACAACTGAAGAAACAATTAAATTAAGACTTAAAAAGGAAGACTAATTAGTCTTTCTTTTGTATTTAAAGATATTTTATGTTAATATATATAACACTTGGATAAAATAATCCAATAAGGTTTAACTATTTTACTTTAAAAATAGAATAAAAATAAAATGGTTGACGTAAGAAAAATATATAATTTATTTCTTACAAAAACTATTATACGAGGAGAATTTAATATGAAAAATAAAAAAGAACATAAAGATGTACGATTTGAACAATTAGTAGCAGGTGCTATTCTTAAATTTGGTAAGATAGATTCAGTCGGTATAACATTATTAAGTGGTGGTTTACTACTAAATGGTGTAACTTTAGAAGATGGTCCTTTAGTAGATTTAACAAACTATATAGAAACTAAAAATGGTATTATTTCTTTAAAAGAAGGACTTGATTTAGACAAAACAATGTGTGGTGGTATAACATTAAGAAAAAAATTAGAAAATTATGCCGGAAGTAAAATAATTAATTATATGACTTTTTTAAATATTGAAAATTTTTTAATGCGTAAAATAAAACAATATTATTGTGTTCCCGTAACTAAAAAAGCTGAATATTTTAGTCCTACTGAATTATCTGTTTTAGAAAATTTAATAGCTAAAGGTTATGTTACTAAAAGATGGAATGATGAATCTATACCCGATGATTTTGAAGAATATGTTATCACTAAAAAGGGTGAAGTCACTTTATTTAAAGAAGATAATGCTAACTTATTAATAGAGTTTATTATTAATTTGGAAAGTGAATGTTATGATCCAAGTTTAATTGATGAATTTTTACAAGCTCAAAATCTAAGTAACAAACCACAGGAATTATTAACACTATATAATTATGAAATTTTTGGTAGTTTATATGATCGTGATATTCTATCATCTAGTGCTTCTATACCTGAATTTAAAGACTTACATTATGAACTAGGTCATGGTTATGATGGAGAATCAAAATCCTTAATTTTAGGTTTATTAGAAGTATTAGAAAGTGATCATTCTGTAAGTATTTGTCATCCTAATCATATTTTTAAAAATAAACCAATTACAAAAAATAAATCTCAAATAGCCAGAGTTAATTGGGATAATATTGATCCATATTATATGCAAAGTATTGGTGATTATGCAACATTCGTTGATGCAAATGAAGCATATAAATATGCTCATCGTCGTTTAAGAAATCAAATATTATCTGCTATAAAATGTGGCAAAAAAGATGTTGAAAGATACTTAGTAGTTGTTGAAAAATATCTTTATGATAATTCAAATAATTATGTAGTAAGAGGAATAATTAAGGGTAATGCTTCTGGTATAAGTATAGCTTTTAATCCTGAATATGCTAAAACAATTACTAGAGATATTTGGGGTAAAGGTCTTCGTCTAGGAGATAATTGTACTCCAGAGTTATATTTAAAAAAACAACATCCAGATAATGAATAAATAATCTCATATAAAAACTACTTACCTCAAAGTAAGTAGTTTTATTATTCATTAAAATATTCATATAACCAAATAGCAGGATAACCTAAATACTTAATATGAAATCTATAAATACCTTTTATATTATCTATCTTTATTTCATCACTATCATTAACCATATTATTATCACCCTTAGTCTTATAATAAGTTACATTATTATATATTCTTTTATCCACAACCCTATGTACTATATCTTTATTATCATTAGTAAATACAATTACTGTATCTAAAGGTAAATTATTAAGTTTATCTTTATCTACTTCTTTATAAATAATCATATCTCCTCTAACTAAATTAGGAGCCATACTATTTGAGAGAATAGTTATTGGTTTATAGCTAAACATTCCTAACATAAAACAAACTAAAAGAGTAGCCAAAATAAATGTTAATGCATAACTTATTATTACAAAAGAATCTTTATCTTGCCCATTATTTAAATATTCTTTTGTAATTATATTTTTAAACCATATATAAATAATAAATAATTCTAAAATTTTTAACATACAATTAGTTAACCAATTTATATTAGGATATACTGGTAATATATAAATTAATTTATTAACTAATATTACGATAATTGGAATAATATATGATTTTTTAAGTGTCAGATAAGTAAAAACAATATTACTCCATATAATAGGTATTATATTTGTACATAAATACATTATTAGTACTTTTTTATTATTTAATATTGTAAATAGATAATTAAAATGTATTTCACTTATTATAATCAGTATTGTTACTATAATATAAATTATTTTCTTTTGATTATTATTAACTAGTATAGATCTTGTTAATTCAATACTTATAATAGGGATTAAATAAGTAATAATATCTAGAATATTATATGTTAATGAATTTTTTATAAAACCTAGTTTAAATCCTAAAAAATAATTAAAAATTAAATAACTAAGAGAAACTATTAAAGTTACTAATATATCTTTATAATTTATTTTTTTTAATTGTTTATATTTTAAATAAAGAAGGATATATAAAAGAGTAGTTAACCATATAATAAATTTAATAATATTATTAGTTAAAAAAATAGATGTTATTGCATAAGATAATAATATAAGGAATAAAAATTTGTATTTTAGATTTTTAATTATAAAAAATATATTAGATTTATTTCCAATATAAGGTTTTAATGTTTTTTTAGTTTTGAACATATCCAATAAATCCTGTTATAGCTTTAGTTGTAATTTCTGGCATACTACTAGCACTATCTTTATATTTTATTGTAATCGTAAATGTTGTTTCTTCTCCAGTATTAAGTGTTTTGGCTATTTCGCTTGTTTCAAAAGTAATTGGACATTCTTCTTCTGTTTCTTTACTCATAAATAATACATTATCTAATTTGGCATTTATATTTCCCATATTTGCTATTGTAATTTTATATTTTATTTCATCGCCCGGTTTAACTAATTCAGCATTAAAATTAATTTTAGTTCCAGTATAGTTTGGCTCTCCAGGATTAGTTCCTTCGGTTGCTTCAATTGTTTCTATATTAGTTATTCTTACATCCCATTCTCCATTAATCGTCGCAGTTCCTAAAATATTAATATTAGTTGCAAAAGATGCATAACCGATTGCCATAATTGAAATAGCTAATAACAAGATAAGGATTATTAAATATTTTTTATTTTTCATTTTATTCTCCTTTCAAAAGAGCATTAACACTATTTGAAAGATTAAAATGGATTAAATAGTTTATTTTAAATTTCCTAATAATAACTATTCTCAATATATTGTATGTTGTTTTTCAGTATTTTGTTACAATAAAAAATACCAAAATTAATTGGTATTATATTTTTTTTATTCGATTAAATCAAATCTATTTTCTTTAATATACTCGTTAATTTCAGTAATTTGTTTTATTCTTAATTCTTTTTAAGCAGCTATTATATTCATTTTCCGGAAATTCCATATACTAACGCTATTATTAAGACAATTTTTTTAAGACATACTTATCATCTTCTAAGCATTCTTGATAATTAGCTTCATTTTCTCCACGAATTAGTCTAATTCTAAGTGATGGATCATCTCTATCTTCGTTAATTTTAACTGTAATACTTTGTCTTTCTCTATGATCTAATAATTTTCCATTAAGATAGGCATATAACAATGCTCTTTCAAAAGGTCCTTTAACATGTCCAATATTAATTAATTTCTCGCTATAAAATTGCAATTTTCTTTGTGTTAATTTAAATGTACTATCTCTTTCTAAACCAAAATAATCATAAGCTGAATTTCTCGAAGCTAATTTATTATGAAGATTATTAATAAAACCATGTAAAGCATCATATAATGTTTGTAAACCTAATGCATTATCTATTGTATCTATATAAGCATGTTCTAAATTAACTAAATTAGGATGACTTGCATTAATTGTTTTATATCTAGGAACTTTTCCAAAAAAATTTGGTCTAAGACCATATTGATTACGAAATAAATCACCAAGTGGATCTAAAAAATATAATCCTTTGTCTCCTTCAACAACTACTGCAAATAGGGGAATTTCAGCACTGTTAGCTCTAACTCTTTCTGCTTTAATCCCATATTTTTTAAAAATTTCTACATAAAAATCAGAAATTGTTGCACACACAATATTTGGACATTTATTTACAAATCCCATATTATATTGTCGTAATTTTTCTTCATCACTAGCTAAAAAGTAATCTAAATCTCTTTGAAATATAGGAGCTAATTTAACATATAAAAAACGAATTATACAATCTTTTGTCCAATCAAATTTAACTTGTCTTAATACTTCTGCAATTTGCTGATTCATGTTATAACCCCCCCTTTTTTTACACAAACCTGCAATAGAATACCATAAATATCGTAAAATGTCTAATATTTTTATAAAAAAATATAGTTAATAAAAAAATATGATAAAATAAAAACAGGTGGATATGTATGCAGTTAGAAACTCTTAATGAAGAATATGATCGATTACAAAAGAAGTATGGCGCTAAAGAATTAGATTCTATTTATAATGGTGGTTGTTCTAATAATCCTAATATTTGTTTTGTATTTATGAATCCAACCGGCCGTAATATTGCTTCTAGCAAGGATTGGCATGGTCGTAAATCTCCTTGGATAGGTACTAAAAATATTTGGGATTTATTTTATCCATTAGATTTAATTAATTCTGATACTTATCATGCAATTAAAAGTAAAAAGGGTAGTGAATGGACTCCCGCTTTTGCCGATGATGTATATAAAGACATTACAAATCACAAAATATTTATTACTAATTTAGGTAAATGTACTCAAGTTGATGCGCGTGAATTACCAGATGACGTTTATAAAAAGTATCTACATCTTCTTGAAAAAGAAATATCAATTATTAATCCTAAAGTAATTATTCTTTTTGGTAATCAAGTTAGTTCAATTGTCTTAGATAAAAAAATATCAGTTTCTAAATCTCGTAAACAATTATTTACTAAATCAATAGATAACAAAGAATATGATTTTTACTCAGTATATTATCCAATAGGTAATGGTCGATTTAATATTGATAAATCTATTGAAGATATAAAGTGGATAATAGACAAATATCAATTTTAAATAGAAAAGGAAAAAATATATAAACAAAATTAAATAATAAGAGAAAATGATTATACTCCAAGATTAGAATAAAATCTTTAAGTGAAATAGTATAAATATAGAAAGGTTAATTGTATGGATTTAGAAATATTATCAGAAATTAAAACATACGACCAAATGGTTAAATATATAGATCAAATTGTTGAAGAAATATCAAGTAAATATCAAGAGCGCCCAGTTATAGGTTTTGAAAATGCTGAGCCATATAAAGGATTTATTAGTCCACAAACTACTATTTCAAATGTTGATGCATATTTAAAAATATCTTCTAATGATTATATTTATTTATATGCTTCAATTTTAAAAAAGTATAATATAAAAAGTATAGATAGTGCTATGTTCTTCATTTTTATTACTATTAATCAATATTTTGGAAGTTATGGCAATGAAGAACTAAGAATTAAAATGTTTAAAATGTTTGGCGAAGTACTTTCAGCTTTAAAGGGAAAAAATTGTGCTATTTGTGCAGAAAGAGCAGCTGTAGCTCAAAATTTATTTACTATATTAGGTATTGAATCATATTATATTACGGGCGAAATAAAAGATTCAGATGGCATAGAACCACATAGTTTTAATTTAATTAAATATCATAATCAATATATGATTTATGATAGTAGTAAAATAACACAAACGAATAAAGATGGAAAACTTATTGATATATATTATAAAAGTATTCTTTCTGATGATGATGCCATAAGATTATTAAATGGTGAAAGTATTACTACTAATGATGGCCGAATATATACTTCATCAGCTGGAATAAGAGAAACAAAATCAAATAATAAATTATAAAAGCCTACAAAAATGTAGTTTTTTATAATGCTGTGAAATTTAATTGCTCTTTTCTTTTTAAGAAATTGAATGCCAATAAAAATAAATATTTATTAAATAAGGAAAGATAAAATAAGTAAAAATATCAATAATATAACCCAAATAAAAAGATTCGCAAAAAATACGTATAAAATTACTCCAGAAAAAACTAGATTTCATCCAAAAATTATACCTACAACTATAACAAACAAACTTATGTTATAATATGATTAAAGGTGATAAAATCATGTTAGAAAAAAAGTTGAACAGATTACTTGAAGAGGCAAAAGAAATAAGACAACAAACAATTGAAAATAAATCAGCAAGTTATTATAATGATGTATTTTATAATTTAAGTAACTTTATCTCAAAAAAATTAAGAAGTTCATTTTTCAAAAATAAAAATGCTAGAATAATAGCAGATCATTTTGATGAAATTCTTTCATATATTGTTATGTCTAATATAAATATTATTTTACTGAATATTAATTTATTAATAGAACAACCTAATTTTAAAGAAAAGTTTACAGAAGGATTAAAAAAATATCCATATAAAGATGGAATAGAACAATTATTTTATTGTATATGGACTTGTTTAAATAATGGATCAAATAGATTTGATGATTTTATTGATAATAATATTTTAAAAACACTATCTATTATAGATGCAAGAAAAAGTTTTTATTTAGATATATTAAATAAATTAAACGAAGAAAATCAAAAAAACTTTTTAAATTTTTTGGTTGAAAACAAATGTGATATTCCTTATACTGCTATTGAATATAAAGGAAATAATAAAAATATTATTTTCGATAATTTGCCTCTATTTATTGAACATGCACAAAATTTATATACTTTAATAAATTTTGTGAAAAATAATCCAGTTGCTCTTTCACAAGTAAAAGATTACATTGATAACAATGAAGAAAAAGCAATAAATTCTATATTTTGTGAAACTGATCATCTAACAAAAATGAAAGATTCAACAATAAAAGAAATAGTTAAATTGATCATTTTAGATGTTAAAAAAAATGAAAATGTAAAATTTTCTGATATTACTTACAATGGTGGTGGATTTTCACGTGTCTTATTAATTGGTAGTAAAGTTATCAAAATTGGTGACAGAATTACCAAAAAGTTTCCAAACAATCCATATATAGTTACTCCATTGCTTCGTAAAGAATTACAATTTGGTGATGAACATTGTTTTATTGAGGTTACTGAACGAGTTGATACCACTAAAACAGTCACCGAAGAGGATTTATATCAATTATTTAAACACTTGCGTGATTTAAAGCTAGATTGGACTGATATAAAAAGTGCTAATGTCGGAAGATTAACGAAAGAAAACATAATACATTGGAGAGAAAGTTTGAAACCAACAGAAGAAGTATTAGGATTAGATAACAAACGAGGTGAGATAATACTTAAAGAAGGAGATTTAGTTATACTAGATGCCGATTTTATTTACGATGAAGCTGATCCAAACATTAATTATACAAATAATAAAGAATTGCATGATAAATTTGAAAAAAGATATCAAAGTGAAAAGAAAAAATTAAAAAAACAAGAACAAGAAACTAATTTAATTTTTGAAAATTTTAATGAAACAACCGAATGTGAAATGAGTGAACAAAAAGGCTTTCATATGTAAAAATACAATGACTTAATTGGGCTATTGTATTAACGAAATCTCTAGGAAAATACTAAATAATATATTATAATTAAACTAATAATAATCGGAGGCAAGTATATGAATGAACTTATTAATAGATTAAAAGAAATAACTAATCTACAAGAATTAGAAAATTTTAGTAATATTAATCCAAACATGTTACTTTATGCTATTGCTAAAAGCCAAAAATATGAGTTACTAAAAGACGCTAATATAAAAATAAATATTAATGATAGTTCAACATTTAAAGAGTTGATAGATTTTTTATTATCAGATGAAGATATTTTGTATTATATGCATAAAAATGATTTTGCTTTTTCTAAAGATGAATTAAATATTATATTTAATATGGTTTTCCAAAAATATCAATATTCATATGAACTAGATAATTTTTTTAGTTATTTTTTTAAAAACAAGGAAGAATTAAATGCATTTGTAAAAGAGCATGAAAAATTTTTTAAAAAATATATTAATGAAACAAGAGTTCATTACTCATTAAAAGATTGTGATAGTATAGTTGAACTAATACTAAAAGGCGATCATATTGAACTAATTGAAAAATTAGAAAATTATTCTTTGGCTAATTTAAAATTATTAGTGAAATTACTAAAAAATAATAAAGCTATTCCTTATTATTTAGGAAATGATAGATTTGCTCAACATTTATTTGATTTAAAATCATCGCTTGAGCCAAATGAGTTTTATGAATTGTTAAATTTACTTAAAGAAAAAATTTGTTATGATAGAAAAGACAGAGATTCAGAAACTACATTTTTTAATAATCTAATTACCGAAAATATCGATTATTTAATAGAAGTAGTATCACAAAATGAATCATTGCCACAATGTTTAGTTATATCCGATGTTTTTAGAGATGAATGTATAAAAAGAAATAGATTTGATTTAGCGGTTAAATGTATTTTGCCATCAAATATTATGCAAAATGAAACACTAATAAATGCATATTGTCATGAATTAAGAATTAATCCAAAGGATTTTTATGAACGAAGCAAATGGATATTAAACTATCATGAAAAAAATAATAATATATTTAATACATTTTTACCAACATCATTAAAAGATAATATATTTAATTTTAATAAGGAACATTACGAAAGATTTATAAATGATGTTGAAATTCAAATATCTATTTCAAAATTAAACGAAAAGGAATTACGTATTTTATCAAAAATATTAGATCTTTATAATTATAAAGATTATGATATTTCATCTATGATAATTAATATCATTAATAATATCGGTAATTATCAAGAATTAATTGATTCATTAAATTTAGATAATTTATCAACACAAGATTTAAGAAAGTTAGTAGCTATTCTTCAACTTCCAAATAATCAATATGAAATAAATGACATAGAATCGCTACAAAATTATGATAACTTAAAAAAACAAGCTTTTTTTAACAATTTTAGTTCAAATGATTTAAATTCTAATAAAGATGGTTTATTAAAAGCATTATTTAATATAAATTTAGAAGAAGCTCAATATATTGATAGAAAATATTGTCATGATAATGAAAATAATAACGTATTAGATAGTCTTAAAGATAGTGAATTGCCACCACAAATATATAATTATTTAGAATTAATTAATAAAATTGTAGAATGTAATAACATAAATGATTTATTTGTTTTATATCAAAGCTTAAATAGTATTAAAGTCTATGATAGTGAAATACCACTTGAACCATATTTAAGAAGTAAATATACAGAATTATATTCTAAATCACTTTATAGAATTGATGAAAAGGATCAAATATATGGTCCTAAGGTTAGTATTTTAAATGAAATAAACTTTAATGGTAAAAATATCAAAGTATGTGTTCCTAGAGCCAATTTTAATTTCTTTGTTCATTGTGTTGGTTCTTGTTCACTAGCTAATGAAGTCATAGATACCAATTATAGAAATGATTGGTTAGATAGACCACAATTACAAGATCATTTTGTTGCATGTAGCTATGTAAATGAAAAAGGAATATACTCTATTAGATCTCAGGGAAGTATTATTTTTGGATTTAATACTTTAGAAAATGGCTCAATTTTAGGTATGGGTAATACTGATATAGATTCTATTGGTAGATTTGCTAATGCCTATGGTGGATCCCGTGAACTACAAGAAGGAAATGGAGATAGAGCTAAATTCTTTGTACCATCTGAAATTCTTAAAACTATTAACAGAGGTTATAATGAAATTGTCGTAGAAAGAAGAAATACAGATCACTCTAGAAGTAAAGATTTTAAGAGAAAACCAGATTATATTATAATGATGGCTGAGTCTATGGAACAAGATAATTTCAATTATCTAGAAACTTTATATAAAAATCAATTATCATTTATTTCTGAAGAAGATAAGAAAGAAATACAACATATAGGCAAACCTAGAAATTTAAAAAAATTATTAGTAAAATACAAAAATATAATTTCCAAAATTGCAACTACTAAAGGAATTTCTTTGAATGATATGGCTAATATGTATGTTGATTTAATTATGAAAGCCAAATATTATGAGGACTGTTTAAAAGCATCAAGTGAATTTGATATTCCACTAGTTATAGTAGATAAAACATATTATTTTAATAAACTTTTAGAAGAATCTATTTGTTATGATGATGAAACAAAAAGAATTGCTATAACATTTTACTCCAAAGCAAATGAATATAAAAAGAGAGAAATTTTTAATATGGTTGCAAAAGGTTTAGATTTAACTAAAATTATTTATCCTAATGAACCAACTACAATAACAATTGGGTTTTAATTTATCTTTTTTAATATAATTATATATATTTAAATGATTTTACAACAATTAGATTAATAAATTATAAAGATATTATAATATTAAGAAACTGGCAATAAAAAAGTGAGAAGATAAAATGGCAAAAGTAAAATTAACAATTACTGAAAGCAGATGTAGATCAGGATTTCATAGAAAAGGTCAAGAATTCATAATTGATAAAACATTATGTCCACCAATGTGTATGGAATTATGGAGTTATGCCTATCCATATGTATGGGTATTAGTAAATGACGGAGTATTAGATGATGGACCAAATAAGTCAAAATCATTCGATATAATTTGCCCTGATGAGGGCAGCGTTCATTTACATGGTGAAATAATTGAAGAAAACGATAGCTTATAATGACAAGCTATCGTCTTTTTCTTTATCATTTTATCGCCAATTAGCTTATATACAAAAATATTATCAATATATTCAATCGATTTTCAACATATATTAAAAAATCAAACTAAAAAATTCTAACATGGATATCATTGAATTGATAAATAAGAACCTTTAAAACTATCAATATACCAGTTTATAAAATTAACTTCTATATACAAATTAATGTAAATTAAAATAATTTTTTTAAATAGTAATGGAACTGACGATATAATTATAATAGAGGTGTGAATATGATTGCTTTAGATAATTTGGATGCTAGTGATTTAAGAAAAGCCATAGAATTTAATTTCATAGAAATATTAAAAAATAATCCCAATAAATTTGATGAGTATTTTAAAAGAGTATATGAAATAAATCATAATATGGTAAGTGGTATTTTCAAAAGAATGGTTGATGATAAATTTGCAGAAAAATACCCATATGTTGTGTTAAATACTTTTAAATTTATACTAATTACTGAAAATGATGATTATAGTTTTAGATACGTACCAATAGTCCTATACACAAATAATAAAAAAGAGTATTTAGATTTATTAAAAATTGCCTTAAACAATTGTACCAGTATATTTAGCGCAAAATATTTACTTAACGCAATTGCTAAAAATACTAATGATTCATATTTTTTATTAATTGCTAAGCTATTAGACGATAAGTCAGCAGAATATATTGATGCGCATAATATATTCTCAAGTATAAATGATATACATGATCTTCAAGAAATATATATAAATTGGAATAAATATTGTAGTGCCTATTATCAACAATCCATATATAATGTAAATGATACAGAAAAGCAAAAAGATATATTATGCAAAAAACTTTATAATATTAGTTTTGAAGGAATGAAAAATAGATATTACCAATATATTATCGCTAATCATACAAATGAAATAGATAAAAAGGTAGTTTGGTTTAAGAGAATTATAATGTCTACAACAAAAGAAGAAATAATACAAATATACAATGAAACTATCGATATAGGAAATGAATTAAAAACTACTTGTGAAGATATTGCTAAACAAATAGACATCGATTCAAAGAAGAGTATTTCTGATATATCAAAATATCAAGTACCAGAAAAATTACGAGTAAAAACAATTGGTAATATAGGTATATATGATATAAGTGAAACAAATTTTAATTTGATAATACATAATATTTCTGCTTGTCTGAGTTTAAAACATAAGGAAGAATTAAAAAAATATATTACAGATTTTTCTATTTGGAGCAATCCAAATATTGAAGGTAGCATAACTATATCTACATCTGAAATATCAAATAAGTTTTTGGGACACGTAACTAGAGATAATTATCAATTTGAGGTTATATTTGCTTTTTCCAATATTCCGGAAGAAGAAGTGTTTTTTTCAGGAACATACGACATTGGATTAAACACAAGTACTAAAAATTACTCTGAACTTAACCCAGCAGATGGAGCAGATCAACACTTTTTAGCAAATCAATTAATGACAAATTGTTTCGATGACTATAATGAAATAGCGATAAATAGATATTATGATAAAACAAAAGCACAAAAAAGATTACCAAATTATATTGTATGTTATGATGAAATAAACGAGTTAAGTTTAAAATATGCAGAATATTTCAATATACCTATTTTATTTATAGATACTTCAAAATGTGCACATAAAAATGCATATGAAATAAAACAAAAAATTGAAAACATAAATAACCCCATTGACATGCTTAATAGTATTAATGAATTTTTTTCATTTATATGTGGATTAAAGTATTCTAATGTTGTATATGAAATAGCTAAATTATATAATTGGGAAGAAATAATTATAAATTCTATAACAAACTATATAGATAACACTAAAAGTATAGACAAAATGAAAGAAGTATTAATGATAATATCTTATATAGAAAAAAATATTCCCATGTATTTTAGCGGAATTAAATCTAAGTTTAATAATTATAAAGCAGATTATAGCGAGATTGTAGATAGATTTGCAAACTTTCCACAAAAGATATCTAGTATTAGAGAAACAATTTATAATGAATTAGCACAAGTAAATATTGCTTTAGGTAATAATGAATCAGTTAAATTAGAAGAAAGTCAAAATTCAGGATTGCATATATAAAAGATTATAGTATAAAATTCAAAGCTATTATCTTTTTTATGGTAGTATTTAATAACTTTTTAAGTACTCCTCTAACTGTAATAGTTTTATTTAGTTAGATGTAAGTATTAATGTTATTCATTTTATTAAGATTCCCCAAAAAAATAAAAATATATTAGTAAAATTTTAAAAGAAAACGCAATTCATTGTTAAAGATTTTATGATTTAATTCCTTCCAAGCATGAAAAAAGTCCATAATATCAAGTATTATGAACTTTTATATTTAACCGAACTATTTAAAAGCGTTCGGATAATTCCAACAATGGAGCGATTGTGGAATATATTTACAACTTACTCATAACAATTCGATGTATAAAATATCTATCATTATTAATATATTTTTAGCTCAAATTCATCTTAATATCTAAGAAAATTCATTTTTATGATAAAATTTATATGAAGGGACAAAGAATATATGAAGAAAGTTTAAGATTTTATTGTAAAAAATTTAAGTATTGTTATATCTTTTATTGCTTTAATCATATCAATAACTAATTTAATTTATTTAATAATTACCAATAAAAAAAAATTATTCTTTTATAAAATCACCAAGACTATTATTGGAAGGTCAAACCAATAGAGGAAAAGAAGTAATACGAAGAAAGGAAATATATTCTATTATATTTCCAATTAATATAATCGGTTGTTAAATTCATTTTCGTTTGATACTATTATTCTTCCTATATTTCAATACACATAAATAATAGATTTATTGATTTCATTAGCTAAATTAGATTTAGTTTCTTCTACTAAATTAGTAATTTCTGTAATCATTTTATTGTTGGCTTTTTCTATCATAATTGCTCCTTTTGAAATTAGTCAGACGCGTCTGACCAATTTATTTTTTTCTTTAAATACTACTATATTTTACCATATAAATTACCAAGTAGTATTAATATTTGTTAGTTTTTGTGTTATTTTGTCTTTGACAAAATAATTAACCCCCTAGGAATTTTGACAAATATATCAAAATGTCCTGTGGGGATTTTTATTACATAAAAAAATCATCTCAATTTAGAGATGAAATATATTTGAATGTTCAAAAAGTTCGAACAAATTCGTCAATGGAGCAATTGAGCGGAATCGAACCGCCATCTCAACCTTGGCAAGGTCGCATACTAACCGTTGTACTACAACTGCAA
>CANQFI010000009.1 GCA_947598455.1 uncultured Bacilli bacterium
TCTTATATTGAGGTGATTAAAAGATGAAAGAAGCTACAGGTGAACTAACTGGTTCTGTAATTGTCGTTTCAGCCGTTGCTTTGCTTACGGCTTTTTTCTTTATATTCATTTGGCCAATTATAAAAGATGGCATGCAAAATAGAGCAACGTGTGCCAATGCTATGTGTGATAATGGATATAATGGAAATTGGATGGCATATTGTAAAAATCCAAACGATAGTTCTGGAGAAGTTTTTGAGTGCCCTTTTAGAGGGTAGGTGTTATAGTGAAAGAATCGATAGGTGGTACTTGGATTTTTGTATTAGTTATAACATTTTTAGCTTTGTTTACTACTTTTGTTAGTGTTTCCACTAACTATTCGAGATGTTATAAAATTAAAGATGAGATTTTGATATCTTTAGAAAGAGGACATGGTATTAATTCTGAATCTATTACAACAATAAATAAATATTTAAAAGGTACTGGGTATTCTTCAACTGGTAGCTGTCCAGATGATGGAAATTGTTGGTATCCTTTCAGTGTAAATGATAGCTATTCTGGTAGTAATTATCATACTGTTGGTGATAGAAAGACTAATTATTGTGTAACAAAGTATACTATAACTTCTCGTAGTGTCGGTGAGGATGTTATTTATACAAATGGCCCTGTTGGACATCCAGAATCTGCTTATTATGGGGTTGTTATATTCTTTAGATTGGAATGGCCAATACTTAGACAAATGTTTAGTATTAATATAAGTGGAGAAACATCAATTATATATTTAGTTAATGATTTTGATGAAATAGAAAATAATACTTGTTACGGGTGATGTATAGATGAAAAATGGTATTGTAAATATTTGGTTATTAGGTTTAATAGTTGTATTTATAGCATTATTTTCTGCCTATATTATAATTAATATTAATTATTCAAAGTCTTTTAAAATAAAAAATGAAATTTTAACTATTATTGAAAAACATAAAGGTGTTACAAAAAGTGATATCTCTAGTAGTGGTAGTTCCATTATAAATGGTGGAGCGCCAATTACAGTTAATGTAAATACTATTCAGACAATTAATCTTTACTTATTGGGTAATAATTATGATGCTAAGGGATATTGTCCAACTGGGGCAGATGCTGATTATCCGGGACATTGGTATGGAGTTTCATCATTACGTGATGGTGGAAATATAGCTTCTGAGTTTGAAGAAGCTCAAAATAATACTAAATATTATTATTGTTTTGCTAAATATAATTCTAATAATCAAACTGGTCGTTATAAAGCTGTTTATTATAAAGTTAGATTATTTTATAAATTTGAAGTACCAGCTTTAGAAAATTTTCTTTCAGTTAAAGTTGAAGGAACGACAGATGAGATATACAATCCACAAGATGAAACTGAAGGTATAACTGCTACAGGTTATGTTGATTAATGAATAGAAATAAAAGGAGTTGACAATTAATGAATGTTATAGTTGCCAATAAATATTCGGCAATGTTATCTAGTTTAAGCAATAAAATCGATTTGATTAAAACTGTAGATGGTGAATTTCAAGTAGATGATTTAGTTGCACAGTTTGATAATTTTTTCTTCAATAAAATGATACTAGATATTACTGCCATAGCGGGATATCAAGATATATCACAAATTCAAAGATTATCATTTGGAATGGATATGTCAAAAATTATACTATTATTAGATGATTCACCGGTTGTTAATTCGCCACAATATCTATCTGAATTAGTGTCAATGGGAATATATAATTTTACAAGGAATATAGATGCTATTACATATTTAATTGACAATCCTAATACATATAAAGATGTTGCACAATTTCATATTATTGGCAATAATGCTGGAGCCATGCCAAATCAACCTCAACAATCGATGGGTGGAATGTTTGGAGGCTTTGGCAATAGAGGAGCTACCAATGAAAATTCATTCATTAACTCAAGTATTGCGATGCCATCGATTGGAGGTACAAGAGTTATTGGAATAAAAGATCTTACTGATCATGCTGGAGCTACGACCTTAATTTATATGTTAAAAAAACAATTATCTGAAAATTATACGGTTTTGGGATTAGAATTAGATAAAAATGATTTTTTGTATTTTAATGATCCTGAATTAAAAAGTGTTAGTAGTAAAGAGCTTAATATGATTTTAAAAAATCCTGTTAATAATTATAATGTTATATTAATAGATGTTAATAATAGTTCAGAGGGAGCAAATTGTACAGAAATGTTATATTTAATTGAACCATCTACTTTGATGTTAAATAAAATGATTCGTCGTGATAGAAATATTTTGGAAAAGATTAAGGGAATGAAAGTTATTTTAAATAAAAGCTTATTAGATTCTAATGATATTAGAGAGTTTGAGGCTGAAGCCAGGTGTAGTATTTTTCATAATATTTGTCCTTTGGATGATAAAAAAGATAAGCATAGAGTTTTAGATGAATTGTTAAATAAATTAGGCTTTGATAAAAATAGACCAGCTGCTGAAACAAATAAGGCTGCTCGATTATTTGGTATTATCAAAGAATAAAAGAAAAACTTGACATATTTTGTAAATTTAAATACAATTATATTATGAATGAAGGAGATGTTTTATATGGATATATTGGCTGCTATTAATTTCTGTGCTAAAACTAAAGATATTTGGCAAGTTGTTGGTAGAATATTAGGAGTTTTTAAAATCGTTATTCCACTATTAATTATTATTTTTGGATGTATAGATTTAGGTAAAGCTGTTGTTGCTTCTAAGGATGATGAAATCAAGAAAGCGATGAAACAACTAGCTATGAGAGCTGTTGCCGGTATTGCGATTTGGTTTGTTCCAACATTAGTTGGTCTTGTATTTAGTTTAGTTGATGCTACATCTGATACTGATTATACTCAATGTGCTGAATGTGTTACTAAATCAGGAAATTGCTAATTTTTTAAATTTTGTCTTTAAATAAAATGATATTTGTTTTAATATCATTTTTTTTGTGTTATAATTTTCATGATATGAGGTGTTTTCTATGTATAGAAAATTATTATTAATAGTTTTGGTATTAATGGGTGGATTTTTTTTAATATCAAATGAAGTAAAAGCCTTGGAATTATCATCTTATGATGTTATATATAGTTTGGATGAATCTGATGAATGTGATGGGGTTTTTGATAAGGAAGTAATAGATTTTTTACAACAAATATTTAATATTTTTAAATTTGCTGCTCCTATTTTGTGTTTAGCTTTATCAATTACTGATTTCGTTAAAGCGACGGCTAGTCAAGATAAGGATGCATTAAAAAAAGCTGCACAAATGACGGGAAAAAGAATTGTATATGCAATAATTTTATTTTTTATTCCAACTTTAATTAATTTTTTGTTTGATTTATTAGGTTGGTATGGTACGTGTGGTATTAGTTAGAGGTGATTTTAATGCGAGTTTTATTTAAATTAACTTCTGTTCTTACAAGTGGGTTTGTAGGGATAATTCTAGCTTTAGATTCAATAATTATTTATGGTAATATTGCTCCTGTATTTAGGATTTTTATGGCGTTATCTGGAGCAAGACTATTGTCTTCAGATGCTTATAATGATATTGCAAATAAGATATATGCTATTGTTGGTGTAGTAATGTTATTTGTTTTGGCTTATGCTATTTTAAGAGCTATTATTGATCCTGATCAATCAATGAAAAATGATTTAGGACCACAACTTGTTAAAAGAATTATAATAGCGGTTGTTGGGCTTGCTTTAGCACCTGTAATATTTAATGTAATGTATCAAGGTCAAAATTTATTTTTGGAGCATGATGTATTAGCTAAGATATTTTTTAGAGGTAATAGTAATTTAGTAGCTCATACTGGTCAATCAACAGTTCAAGTTGGCGATTCTTCAGTACCAATTGAAAGTTCTGTTAATATTGATGAACAGATTAAAGAAATTGGGGGAAGTGTTACAGCAGTTAATTTATGGCAAGCATTTTTTTATCCATCAGAGGATAGTGGTAAAACGGCTGATGAAATAGAAGCGGATCCGGGAGAATATTTCTTAAGTGGAACTGGTTATTTCTTGGCTTGTGCTGGAATTGCAGTTGGAGCAGCGGCTTTAAATATTGTTCCGGGTTTAGGAACTTTGGCTAGTGCTTTAGTTTTAGGAGCTTTAGTATATACTTGTGGTAGTGGTGTTTCGGATTATTTTACAGGATCTAAGGTTTCTGGAATTACAAATGGTGATAAAGTAACGTTGTCTGAAGCTTATGGTTATGCTGCTGGTGGTGGATCATTTGGTATCTTTACTGTATTTTTGCATAATTATGTGGATGATGGCGAAATAACGTATTTGTTTGGATTGTCAACTATTGCTGGTGCTTTTACATTATATGCGTTTATATCTTTTAGTATAGATATGGGAGTTAGGGCTGCTAAATTGGCTTATTATCAAATAATTGCTCCTGTACCGCTCATTATGCAAGTATTACCTTCTTTTAAATCAAATTTTAGTCAATATTTAAAATCTGTTGTTTCTACATTTATGGAAGTTTTTATTAGAATTTCAGTAGTATATATAGTTGTATATATAATTTGTCATTTAACAGAAATGTTTTCTTCGGTTGAAGCTTTGTGGGGCAACCAAAATTTATCAGGAATTGAAACAATGTTAGCGTTAGCTTTATTAATTCTTGGTTTAGTAGCTTTTGCTCGTCAAGCTCCAAAATTTATTGCTGATTCTTTAGGAATAAAAACTGGTGATATGAAATTAGGAATTGGTAAAAAGTTTGCGGAAGGTGGTGGATTTGCTGCTAAGGCAATAGGTGCTTCTGGAGTTAGAACTGCTATGCAAAATTGGAAAAAGAATAAAGATCAAAAAGGCTTTAAGAGAGTTGCATCTACATTTGCTGGGGGTGTATCAGCAGCTGCTCGTAGTGCTTATAGTCAATTTGGGCCAGGTGAGGGTCATAAAATGGCAATGACTAATGAAGATTCAAAAAGAATTTCTGGTACTTCAACTGAAGCTGCTTATCAAGCTGGTGTAGATAGAGATAAACGTGTTGAGCAAAATGGTAATGATAGAAAGGCTGAAGCAAAAGCAAGAGATGCACTTGTTGAAGCTGAAAGAAATCTTTCTACTGTGTTATCTAACCGAAATAGTACCCCTGAGGCAATTGAAGCTGCTAAGAAGGCGGTAGAAGATGCTCAAGATGCTTTAACTACAGCAAGAGCAAGAGCTTTCAATTCAACAGGCGTTGGCTCTGTTGTAAATGATGCAATTAAAAAGGCAACTGTTTGGTCTACTGGTACAATTGATACTACGCAGTATGATAAACGAGCTAAGTTATATGGAGAATTAGCTGGCATTAAATCTACTTTAGAAGGTACGGTTGAAAAAGATGAGGCTGTTCAAAGAGCACAACAATCTGTTAATGAATTAGAACGTAGAGGTGTTTCTGAGATTACAGACATGGTTTATAATAATGAGTTAAAGAAACGTGCATTAGATAGAACAGCTCGTAATAATGTTACACAAATGGCTGGTGAAACTGATACGCAATATGAACATAGAGTTCAGCAGGAAATTAATCGTTTAAGTAGTTCAAATAATACTGCTGATTTAACAGCAATTTCGCATGAAATGGATACTCTTCGTAGTGGAGAATTTAAACGTTCTGATTATGTTGTAGATACAAAGTCTCAAGAATATAAGGATGCCGTAACTGAATTAGATGATTTACGTGCAGCTGCTAGAGATGAATTAAAAGCTGTTAAGAAAGATGCTGTTGCAAGAAAATTAATTGAAGCTTCAGCTGGTATTGATAACGATACTTCTAGAGCTTTAAAGGCCTTCTTTGAAACACATCAACAAGATCTTGATAGTTTCCGTGATGTTTTATTTGATGGAAATCAATCACTTGGTGATTATATAACAAATAATTTTGGTGCTAATGCTTTAAATGGTGTTATCGATTTTAGTGCAATGAATCGTGGAATTGGTAATGTTAATTTAGAACTTAAAAATGGACTAAAAGTAGAAGTTGATACAACAAGTGGCGATACAGTAAAATATACTATTAGAAATGCTGATGGTTCACTTTTTGTAGATACAACAAATGCTGCTCATCCAATAAGTTATGATGGTGTTAGTGAAGAAGATTTTAAAAAATATGTTCGTGATGCTAAAACAGAAGTTAAAAGTTCAGCTACTGCTCCAGATGCACATGGTGTAGTTAGATATATGGAATCTAAGGCTTCTGCAATGAAAACTACTGCTGAGACAGCAGAACAAGACTTTAAAGACTCTGATGCATATCGTAGTGCTAAAGCTCAACAAAGAGCTCAGAGAGAAAATAAAGGTGGTCGAGGATGATATAATGAAGGGAATGTGTGATATATGGATGGAAACAATTATATAATTCCGGCGAATTCAAAAAAATCGCAACTAATACTTAGTTTTTTTACTCCAGTTGATTTAGCAATATTTCTAACTGGAGTAGGCATAACAGTTATATTATTACTATTAATTGAATCAAATAGTATGGGAGTAATGTTTGCTTTACTATCACCGGCACTTTTTGCAACTTTCTTAGTTGCACCAGTACCTAATTATCATAATGTAATGACGTTACTTGGTAATATATATAGATTTTATACGGGAAGAAAAAAATATTATTGGAGAGGTTGGTGTGCAAGATATGGCGATGATAGAACAAGTAAACAACAATTCAAGTAATCCTAATGTTGAGACATCTAGTAAATATTCTGAAGATTGGGTTCCTATAAAGAATATAATGAATGGAATGATTCAATTAGATAATGGTTATTATGTTACAGGAATTAAAGTAGCTCCTAAAAATATTTTCATTTTAGATGCTGGAGAAAGAGAAAATGTTATATTTAATCTTCAAAATTTCTATAATATGATTGATTATGAGTTTTGGTTAGTTGTGGCTGATAGACCAGTCGATATAAATTTATATTTATCACAATTACAGCTTTTATATCAAAGGTGTGGTGATGGAGCAATTAGAAAATTAATTATCCAAGACATTAATAAAGCCAATGCCTTTATGGGAGCTGAATACAATGTTGTTGATACCGAGTATTTTATCTTATTTAAAGAAAAAAGAATGGAAATTATTCAAAAACGAATTCATAATCTTATAGCTGGTCTTGCTAATGCATCTATTAATTCAACTCAGGTTTCAAATGCTGATTTAAGAATGATATTAGATAATTTCTTAAATGGGGGTATGACGACTACTTTTGGGACGGTGAGAACATAATGAATATAAAAAGTGAAATTGCTCCAAAGGGATTACAATTTAAACCCATGGAATTTATTATTAGTGGTAAAAATGCAACAATTTTGTCAGTAATTAGTTATCCTAAATTTATAAACCCAGGTTTTTTATCTAATTTAACTAATATTTCTGGAGTTAAGTTAGTTGCTAAGCATATTCCAATTGAGTTTTCAACATTACAGAATATGTTAAATAAAGAAATAGCTGATTTAAAAATGCGTTATCAATCTGAAAGGGATCAAACTATTCAAGAGCGAATTAGGCAAGATTATGAATCATTGGAAAGTTTTATTTCAATGTTGGCTGCTACACAAGCAAGAATTTTTGATTTTCAATTACATGTTATGATTACTGCTGATAGTTCTGAAGAATTAGAAATGAAGAAAATGCAAGTACGTAGTTACATAGATGCTTTAGGTATGAAAGCAATACCATTAATGTTTGAACAAGAAAAGGTTCTTAAATCAATTATTCCAATATTTCCTAAACAAGATATTGAAAATAGAATTGGTACACCAATTCCATCAATTACAATAGCGGCAATGTATCCATTTGTTTTTGATAGTATTAAAGATCCTGGTGATTCTACTTTATTAGGTATTGATTTCTCAGGTGGTGTTATTTTATTTAATCAATTCTTATTTAAGATTAAAAAAGAACATAATAGAAATAATGCTAATATGATTATTTTAGGTACTTCTGGTAGTGGTAAATCAACAGCTGCTAAATTACTTATTAGAAGTCATATAAGAAATGGCTATAAAGTTATTTGTGTCGATCCTGAGGGTGAACTCGAGGAGATGTGTCGTAATGTTAATGGCAGTTATCTAGACTTAGGTAAAGGTGGAGAATATGGTATGATTAATCCACTCGAAGTTGTTCCTGATGCAGATCAAGAGGAATTAGAACAAGGATTGGGTTATACTGTTTTAACACGTGCTTTACAATCTTTAAAAGCTTTTATGAAGTATTATTCACCGAGTATTGAAGAAGATGTTTTGACAATGTTTAGTGAAATAGTTCAAGATACTTATAAACGTTATAAGATTGATTTTGATACTAATTTTGCAACATTAAAATCAGAAGATTTTCCAACATTTGATGATGTGTATGCAACAATAAAAGGACGTTTACTTTCTATGCCAGATAAAACTCGTGAAAGAGATGTTATGGAAAGACTTGAACTTAAAGTTCGTCCTTTAACTAAAGAATTAAGATATTATTTCTGTGGTCATACCACTTTAAATATTGATAGTAATATTATAGTTTTTAATATTAAAGAGTTAATGAATAGTGATGAAAATATTAGAAATGCTTTATTCTTTAATATTTTGAAATATGCTTGGGGTTTATGCCTTGATAAAGAAATGACAACTGTATTATGTGTTGATGAAGCTCATGTTTTGTTATCAACGAGAAATGAATTAGGAGCTGAGTTCTTAGCACAAATGCAAAGACGTGCTCGTAAGTATAATACGGGTACTATTATAATTACGCAACAACCTACAGATTTTGCGGCTCCTAATGTTATTGTTCATGGTAAAGCAATATTTGATAATGCTTCATATTACTTAGTAATGGGTTTGAAAAAGCAAGCAGTTGAAGATTTAAGTCTATTAATTGATTTAAATGAAAGCGAAATGGATAGTATTAAATATTATAATCAAGGTGAAGCATTATTTGTTTGTGGTAGTAGACGTATGAGAGTTAGAATCCTATGTACACAAGAAGAATTAGATTCTTTTGGTGCAGGTGGGGGATTATAGTAAATAAAGCTGTTTTATCAGCTTTTTTATATTATAGGAAAGTTATTAAAAATATAAAAGAATATTGTTTTTTTAATATATAATTGCTTTATAGTGAGAAATTATAAAATATGTTAGTTAAGTAAAAATATTATTTTTATGAAATGAATAAATAAAAAAATGTATAGTGTATGGTGCTGATCATTGGAAGTTAAGCTTGTGAAGAGGATGTTCTGATGAGAGAGAAAAAGAAATAGTGCAATTCCTTGATGTAAAATATAATAATTTTAATTATTTATTTTAATTTTGTTCTTTTGTTTGTTTATGGTATACTTTTAATAGTGTGGAAGTGGTAAGAATGGCTCAAGATTCTGAAAAAAAAATTGATGTTAAATTAGAGTTAGAATCAGGTATTGAAAGTAAAAAGCCTAAAGCCCAAGACCTTAGGGATAAGTCTTTTAATGATTATGCTAGAGATTTAGATAGAGCTGAAAGTTCTCTTTCTTCAACAGCAAATGATTTAGAACGTGCAACATCAACGGGATACAATCCAAATAGAGAGTTATATAATACTGGTGCTAAGAATGTTCCAAGGCCTTCTGGTTTAGCTAAAAAAGATGGTTCTAAACTAGAGAATAGTAAAAATAATAATTCTTCGTCTACATCACAATCTTCAAAACCTATAAGTGGTAGTAATTCTACTAATAATTATAATCCACATGAAAGTGCACCAGATATAAATAAAGATTATGGTAGTTCTGCTCCACAGAATTCTTCTAATAAACAAGTTCGACCACAAGAAACGAGATCTAATAATGTTAATAATAATGATTATAATGATAATTATGGTCAATCTAATTATCAACATGTAATGCCTCCTTCTAATGATGGACTACAGAGAAAGAATGATTTAGAAGAGGGTAATGATAAAAAAGGTCCTCAAGATGAAATGAATCATCAAGATGAAAAGCAAATTGGTGAGACGAGTAATGAGGAACAAGATACAAAAAGTAATGATATTGATAAAAATGGTTTAAAAGATAATTCTAGTAGGGATGATGAGTTAAATCCAGAAGCGCCGCAAAATTTAGATAAATCTAAAATAAATGATCAAAATCAATCTCAAACTGGTAATGGTTATGGAGCATTAAGAAATAGGCTTAATGGACGAAATGCTAATGATGATAGAGTTCGTCAGAATATGGATCATTCTAAACGAATCCAACAAGGTGAAGCTGGTGAAAAAAGTAAAACAAGACCTTTGTCATCTGGTAGTATAAATGAAATGTCTGCCCCTTCATTATCAAATAGAATTAAAGATAAATTTAGAAATATACTTGGGGGAAAAGCTGATTCAAAAGATGATGTTTCGGATAATAGTAATGGTAGAAATGATAGAAGTTCTAAAAATCCATTTAATAAAGCAATGGGGGCTGCTAAATCAGCAATATTTAACTTTTTAAAAGCGAATCCACATATTGCAGTAATTTTAATTGTAATTATTTTATTCTTTTTGATTTTAATTATTTCTAATCTTTCTGATGAAGCTATTAATGGGGGTGGAGGTAATGGAAGTAAATGTAATTATTCTTTAAATGGTGTTTTATCAACTGGTAATGTAAATCTTGAGGGATTACAAGTAGAATTAGTTAATTGTGATGCTAAACCAAATAATTATACAGTGTTAGAAACTGTCGATTTTGAAAAATATGTTGTTGGAGTAGCATTAGCGGAAGTTGGTTATTCTCCATCTAATCCTGAATATTTTAAAACGGAAATTGTTGCTGCAAGGAATTTTGCTTTGACAAGAAATGCTTCAATGTGTCCAGGTAATCCAGATAATTGTTTTTATGGATATAATCCTAATACTGGTAAAATAAGAATGCGTGCTTGTGAAGCAGATCAAGTTTATTGGGATTACGATAAGGATATTTATAGGTATGATAGAGGTGCAATATCACTTTATTCACCAGAAATTAATAGTGGAACTGTTTGGAAAAGTGCTTTAGATGAAAATACCAAAGCAGAAGTTTCAACTGTTGCTAATGAAGTAAAAGGTAAAGTTTTGTTGGATTCTAGTGGCAATGTTGCTCATACAAATTATATTAATACTGATCAACAAGAATGGAGTAGATTAGCTTCTGAAGGTCATACATATGATGAAATATTAAGTAGTTACTATGGCGGGGGTACAATGTCTGGAGCTTCTTGTTCTAGTGGTACTATAGATTATGGTAATTATGTATTAGCGTCTGATGGTGATACTATTTTACATGAGCCATTAGAATCCTTTTTATCAAAACAGGGAACTAGTCTAGAAGCATTTAATGGTTTAATTGAAAGTAATGTTCGAAAAGCTGGATATGGAACAAGGGCTGGTGTTGTAGCTGCAGCGGTTACTTTAATTGCTGAATTAGGAAATAATTATAATGTAAAAGTTCCTTACTACTGGGGTGGTGGACATGCAGATGGTGTTGTTGATGGAGCTTTAGGTTATTGGGGAAGTACGCAATGTCATACATATGCTAATAATCAATCTTATAATTATTGTGGTTTAGATTGTTCTGGTTTTGTTCCATGGGCTATTAAAAATGGTGGCTTTAATATAGCACAAATGTTAGCAGGAGGTTTTCAAAATTTGTCTGGGGCTCAAAGAGTTGCCTTAACAAATAGTGCAGTTTTAGAACCCGGTGATTTATTAGAATCAAGTGGTCATATTGTACTTGTTGTTGGAATAGAAGAAAGTTCTGGAACATATATATGTGCTGAAGCTAGTGGTAATTCAGCTGGTGTATTATTTACAAAAAGAGCATTTAATAGTTCTGGATATTGGGGAGTTAAAATGGATGGTTTTTATTCAACACATCAAAGGAGTGATTAAGGGTGAATAAAAAAATAATTATATTAATATTGTTTTTGTTCTTATTATGTGGATGTAGTGCTAATGTTGATTTAGTAGTTAGTGATGGTGGAATTGAAGAATCAGTTAATATTACAGCACTAGAAGATAATTATTTAAGTAAAGATCAAATAAAAGGAGCTTTTAGAGAATTTATTCCGGCTTATGAAGCAGATTTACAAACAGAGATTGTTGATACAATGCCAGATCAAAAAAAGTCAAATATTGATTACTATACAAAAAATACTACTGAACTTAGTAGTGGATATATAATTAATTATAAATATAAGTTTGGTTTAAATGATTATGTAAAGTCTAGTACAATGAAGAAAGCTTTTTCATCATCATCTATAATTAAAGATCCTAAAGAAAATACTTTAACTTTATCTACTGATAGTGCAGGAATTTTATTATTTAAAGAATATCCTAATTTGACAGAAATTAAGGTAAATATTAAAGCAGAGTATCCAGTAAAGGAGAATAATGCTGATTCAGTTAACAATAATGTTTATACTTGGGTATTTACTCCTGATACGAAGAAGAGTATATATATACTTTATGATGTAAAAGATGAAAGTAATTCTTCTAATAATACTAATAATGGTGAAACTGGTATATTTAAAGAAGATTCAAAAAAAGATGAAACAGAATTTAGTAAGTTTATAAATAAACATCCTATATTAGCAGGATTGAGTGCTTTAGTTTTGTTTTTTGTTTTCATTTTTATAGTAACTAAGGTTGTTAAGATAAAAAAATAAAAGGTTAATAAAGACCTTTTATTTTTGCTTTAATGTGTAGTATAATAGTTATAGATTTGAGGTGTGTAAACTCATGAAATTTCGTATTTCTAGCAAAGACTTAATAATGTTTGCAATTTTTGCAGCTTTTTTACTTTATTTATGTGCAATTGCAACAGCAAATATAAATTCTTTTGGAGAGACTGGTACTTTTTCTGGTTTGAATCCAATTCCTGGATTCACTAAATTTTTTGGTGCAACTTTTGTTTTATTTTTAATTTTTTTAGTATTAATATTTACAAGTGTTTCTTCTTTAGTATTTGAAAGAAAAAAAGGTGTAGGTTTTGAAATTGGAGAAAAGGACAATAAAGGTTATTCAAGATGGTCAAAAGATAGAGAAATAAAAAATGATAAAGATGTAGAGATTGTTGATCCTTTAGCAAAAGAAACTACAGCAGCTGGTATTCCTTTAGTAAATGATGGTAAGAGGTTATGGGTAGATAATGGTGAATATCATAATTTGGTTATAGGTTCTACTGGTTCTGGTAAATCACAAACGATAGTTGAACCAATGGTTGAATTATTAATTAAAAAAGGCGAAAGTATGATAATTACTGACCCTAAAGGTGAACTTTATAAAGCAGCTAGTGATTACATGAAAAAAAGAGGATATAATGTAGTTGTTTTAAATTTCCGTGAACCACAAAATGGTAATGCATGGAATCCTCTTACTTTACCTTATCAATATTATAAAGATGGTAATATTGATAAATCAACAGAACTATTAGATGATGTTGCTTTAAATATTTTGTATGATCCTAATAATAAGGGCGAACCTTTCTGGGAAAAATCAGCTGCTGATTATTTTTCAGGTTTAGCATTAGGTTTATTTGAGGATGCTAAAATTGAAGAAATTAATCTTAACTCTATTAATTTGATGAGTACAGTTGGTGAGGAAAAGTTTGCTGCTAGTAACTATATTAAAGAGTACTTTACATTAAAGGGTGAAGATTCTAATGCTTATGTATTTGCTTCAAATACAATAAATGCGCCATCAGATACTAAGGGTGGTATTTTATCTGTATTTAGACAGAAAATAAGATTATTTGCATCACGTGAAAATTTATCAGAGATGCTTTCATATAGTGACTTTGATATGCGTAATATTGGTAAGGAAAAAACAGCTGTATTTATTATTATTCATGATGAAAAAACAACTTATCATGGTCTTGCTACTATTTTTATTAAACAAGTTTATGAAACTTTAATTGATGTAGCACAAAATAATGGTGGTAAGTTACCATTTAGAACTAATTTCATTTTGGATGAGTTTGCTAATATGCCACCACTTAAAGATGTTACAACAATGGTTACAGCAGCTCGTTCTCGTGCGATAAGATTTACATTTATTATTCAAAACTTTGCGCAATTAAAGAGTGTTTATGGTAATGAAGATGCAGAAACTATTAAAGGTAACTGTGGTAATTTAGTATATTTAATTAGTACTGAGTTAGCAGCATTGGAAGAAATCAGTAAGATGTGTGGTGAAGTTAAATCTAGTGATAAAGATAAAACGGCATCTACGCCGCTTGTTACAGTAACAGATTTACAAAAATTAAAATTATTTGAAGCTATTATAATTAGATGGCGTTTATCACCATTTAAAACAAAATATACACCTAATTTTAAAATGGACTGGGGACATTCTAAAACAGAAGCTACTTATCCAGTTAGAGAAAAAAGATCAATTCAAAAATTTGATGTAAAAGAATTTACAAAGAAAAAGAAAAGTGAAAAAATTAAAAACTCATTGAATGAAAGTAGTTCTTCAATGAATATGAATAATCCATTTAAGTCGCCGATGAATAATCCGTTTGCTCCACATAATGATTCATTTGATTCTGGAGGTATTAATCCATTTGGAGTGCCTGCTCCAACACCAGTAGATGATGGTGGTCTTTTTGGAGGTTTAGGTGGCGGTTTGGATTTGGATGCGATGATGAGGGATATTGATAGAAAAATTGCTGAATTAGATGCTGAAGAAGCACGTCAAAAAGAAGAACAAGCTAAATTAAAGGAAAATGAAAAAAATAAAGTGTATGATGAATCTAAGAATATAGATAGTACTGAAAAAATAAATATTGATGTTGATAAAGTAAATAATGAAATTAATAATTTGTTAATTAATGACTCAGCAACTATTAAAGATGTTGAACCAGTTGTTGAAAAACAAAATGATATTTCTGATATAAAAAGTCCTAATATGGATTCGTTTAATATTTTTAGTTCATCTAATAATAATGAAAGTAATAGTTATAATATAAAAAACATTGATGATAGTGAAGTAACAATTGGTAATGAAAAGGCAAATGTAGCTATTGCGGAGAGTAGTCCTTTAGAAGACGTTGATAATTATGATATGTTACCTAAAGCTTTAAATGCTTCAATTATTCAACCTAGTTATAATAGTGGAACAGTAGTTAAAACAACGAATGATAATTATAATATATTTAATGAAGTTCCGGATATTATGAGTACAATAAAAGATGATTTTAAGAATGAAGAAGAGATAAAAAAAGAAATACAGGAATTTACAACTTCTACAAATACAGATTCTATATCACATACTAAACCAATTACTACAACTTATAAAGTTGGAGGAGAAAATAGTAATTTAGTTACGAATTCTAATGCAATGAATAATGATTATAATATTTATAATACAAAGGTTGAACCTGAAGTTGCGTCAACTATTGTTGAACAACCTAAAGTAGAACCAAAAGTAGAAGAAAAAGTAAATATTAATATTGATCCTGATAAAGTAGTAATCGATGATAATAGTATTATTTCCGATGATGAATTCTTTGATGATTTTTTTGGAGATGACTAATTAATTAGGTCATCTTTTTTTTTATGCATAAAATAGAATGGGGTGAGGCTGATGAAGAAAATTTTATTAAAAGAATATAATAGTAATATGGGGATATTTATTGATGTTAATTATAATAATAGTAATGTCGTAAGTAATGCAAAACATATACCATATGAACAATTACTTACTAATTATAAAGAATTATTAGATAAGAATAAAAAATATTTTATTTATTGTAATGGAGGAATTAAATCAAAAAAAGCGACTAATATATTAGATTTTTATGGTTATGATGTAACTTATGTAATAAAAGAATAGGTTTACATTATAAAAAGCTACTTTGTTGTTATTTATGATCAATTAAATTATAATATAATTGTGATGTTTATGGAGTTTTTTAGCGATATAAATAATTGGTTAAATGAATTTTTAATGAATGCTGGTATCCTAGCTCCTTTATTTTGTTGTATATTAATATTTTTAGAAGGAACTTTAGCATTTTTACCACTATTTTTGTTTATAACTATTAATATTTTAGCTATTGGTCCTGTATTGGGCTGTTTTGTCTCATGGATTTGTACAACATTGGGTTCTTTTACGATGTTTTGCTTATCAAGGAAATTATTAAATAATTATTTTCAGAAAAAAAGTAAAAAGAAAAAATATTTGAAGAAAATAATAAATTCTATAAGTAAACTATCATTTACTAAATTAGCTTTAATTATAGCTATTCCTTTTGCGCCTTCATTTTTTATTAATTTAGGAGCAGGAATATCTAGAATACCTAAAATAAAATATTTGTATGCATTATTAATAGGGAAAGTCTTTATTGTGTTATTTTGGGGTTATGTTGGGTCTAATTTAGTAGAATGCTTAAAGAATCCAATTCTTATTGTTAAGGTAATTGTTATGTTACTTATTGCTTATATATTTAGTCAATTTATTAATAAAAAATTTAATATAGATGAAAGGTATTAAATATGGATTATGTAATATTAGTTTTATTGATAATATTAATTGTTTTAGTAATATTATTATTGTTAAAGAAGAATGATGAAAAAGATCTAATTGAAAGATTAGGTAAATTAGAAAAGAATGTTAATGGCGATTTGGCTGATTTTAAGTTTGATATTAATAAATATTTAACAGAAGATTTTAATAAATTAAATGAAAGTGTTGAACATAAATTACTTTTAATAAATGAAAAAGTAAATGAAAGAATAGATCAAAATTTTGATAAAACTAATAAAACATTTAATAATATTTTAGAAAGATTAACTAAAATAGATGAAGCTCAGAAAAAGATTGATAGTTTATCAAGTGAAATAGTAGGACTTCAAAGTGTTTTAACTGATAAAAAGACAAGAGGTATTTTTGGGGAAGTTAATTTAAATTATATTTTAACCAGTGTATTTGGAGAAAAGACTGGTTCAATTTATGATATTCAACATACGATGAGTAATGGAAGTATTGCCGATTCAATATTATATGCGCCAAAACCTTTAGGTACTATATGTATTGATAGTAAGTTTCCTTTAGAAAATTATGAAAGAATGACTGATATAAATTTAAGTGAAGCAGAACGTAATGTAGCATTTAAATTATTTAAAAATGATGTCAAAAAACATATTGATGCGATTGCTAGTAAATATATAATACCAGGAGAAACTTCTGATGAAGCAATAATGTTTTTACCAGCTGAAGCGATTTTTGCGGAAATTAATGCTCATCATGAAGAATTAGTAAGATACTCGTATGAAAAGAAAGTATGGATTACCAGTCCAACTACTTTAATGAGTACATTAACAATTATTCAAATGATATTAAAAAATATGGAACGAGATAAATATGCGCAATTAATACATGTTGAATTAAATAAGTTAAGTAAAGAATTTGATAAATATCGAGAAAGATGGGATAAATTATCAAGAAGTATTGATACAGTAACAAAAGATATTAAAGATATTAATATTACAACGGAAAAAATTACTAAAAGATTTGATTCTATTAATAGTGTAGATGTTAGTTTAATTGAGAATAAAAATAATGAAGATTAAGATATACTTAGGTATATCTTTTTTTTAACGAAACCAAAAGATTGTAAAGATAGCTATTAAAATTAAATAAAGAGATAATTTGAATAATTTGTTATTATTTATTAATTTTATTAAATATTTTATTAGGGAAAGAGATAATATTGTAGAAATAAAAAGACTTATTGATAGAGGTATTAAATCTTTAGTAAGGAATAAATAATTTATACCAGCAAAAGAATCTAATAATAGATGAAAGGCGTAAATAGTAAGAGAATATTTAATACTAGAGTCTTTATTTAATTTACATAGATAACAACCAAGTAGATTAATTATTAAAAGAGGTAGACCATTTATAAAAGTTAGTAAATTAAGAAGAGTTAAAGTAATAATATTTTTAATATTTAATTCAGTAAGAGTTTTATTATGGGATTTGTTTTTAGTAAAAAATAAAAGGAAGGCGGTTAATAAAAAAATAATAGGGATATTATTAATAGTAAGTTTATTATCTTTATTAAAGAAAAGATGAATAATTAAACTTATGGTAAGAGGAATTAATACTTTAAAGAATACTTTTAAATACTTTTTAAAATTTTTACTTTTTGGAGGAAGTTGTTTGGTCATAGTTAGGAGGATAGCGATTAATGAGGGAAGGACAAATAAAGAGTTAAGACTTGAATAATTAAATATTTTAGTATTTAGGAGGTTTTTAAAAAGAGTTATGTGAGCAGAGTAAGATAAAGGTAAGATATTAAAGATACTACCAATAATTCCTAAAATAAGATAGATAATTAGTTTCATATTTTCACCTATTTAATAATATATTTTTTTTTATAAAATAGAATTAAATATGAATAAATATTTATTATATATAGTTGGAATTATTTGTATAAGTATGAGTATTAGTATTGTAATAATATATTCTAATTTATTAGTTTATGGGTTTAGATTTATAGATTTTTTGATAGCAATATTAAAGACTTGGGAATTTTATTTATTACCAGTAGGGATTTATCTCATAATAAAAGATAGATCTTAGTAATCTATCTTCATAGCTTTTTTTACTTTTTTCATTTGTTCTTTAGCTTTATCACGAGCTTTTGTTGTTCCTTCTTCTAGAATTTTATCAACTAGTTCTGGATTGTCTTCATATGTTTTTCGACGTTCTTTTATAGGAGTTAAGAATTCATTCATTTTAGCAATTAATTCTTTTTTACATTGAACACAACCGCGTTCTCCTTTTTGACATTCCGTACATATTTTGTTTATATTTTCTTCGTTATTAACAAGTTTGTGGTAATAATATACCATACAAACATCAGGATTAGCTGGATCGTCTTTTTTAATTTTATTAGGATCAGTAACGGCACCCATTATTTTTTTAGAAATGGTTTCTTCATCATCTACTAAATAAATAGCATTACCTAAAGATTTACCCATTTTATCATTACCATCTAAACCTTTAATACGAGTTGTTTTAGAAAGATAAGCTTGTGGTTCACGTAATGTTTCACCATATATAGTATTAAATTTACGAACTATTTCACGACATTGTTCTATAAGTGGCAATTGATCATCACCAACAGGAACTAGTTCACCATCAAAAGCTGTAATATCAGCAGCTTGAGATACGGGATAACCTAAAAAGCCATAAGTAATTGATTCACCTTCGTTACCAAATAGTTCTTTTTTTTGAGCTATTTCAGATTTAACAGTTGGGTTTCGATGTAAACGAGCAATTGTTACTAAATTAGAATAAAAAACAGTTAATTCAGCTATTTCAGGGATTCGTGATTGAATAAACATATTTACTTTATGTGGATCAATACCAATAGCTAATAAATCCATAGCTATTTCTTTAACGTTTTTACGAACTTTTTCAGGATTATCAAAGTTATCAGTTAAAGCTTGAACATCAGCGATTTCTAAATAAAAATTATAATCATCTTGTAATTTAACCCAGTTTTGACCAGCACCAAATAAATGACCTAAATGTAAATTACCGGTAGGTCTTAAACCAGTTAAAATTGTTTTTTTCATCAAAATCACTTCCTGTTAGTATTTTAACATAAGATGTATAAAAAGTTAAATATAAAGAATAATAAAAATAGAGGAGAGATATATGAAAAAAACAATTTTATTAACTTTTATATTATTGATTTGTATGATGATAGTTGGATGTGGCAAAGATATGAGTGCACGAGAAACGGTTACTGATTATTTAGAAAACTATATTACTTTAGATAATAGTATTGTTACACAATTAAATGAATTTGTTGATAATGAAAAATTAACAGATGATCAAAAATTAACTTATAAGGAGATATTGAGGAAACAATATAGGAGTTTAACATATGATATTCAGAATGAAAGATATGAGGGCAATATGGCATATGTTAAAACTAAAATTAATGTTATAGATTTATATAAAGCTCAACAAGAAGCTTTAGATTATTATAATAATCATATAGAAGAATTTAATAATGATGCTGGTCTTTATGATAAAAATTTATATACTGATTATAAACTTAAAAAGATGAAAAATGAAAATGATACAATTAATTATGAAATAGAATTTAAATTAATAAAAGATGGTAATGATTGGGAAGTTACGCAATTATCATCAAATGATTTAGAGAAGATACATGGAGTATACATAGAGGAAGAATAATTGCTATAATTATTTTTTTTTATTTGTTATAATTTTTTTAGGAGTTGTAAATATGCAGTATTCTATATTAGATATTTTTAAAAATTTTGCTATACAACATAGGAAAATAGTTGTATTACTTTTTTGTGTTTGTATATTAGGAATATTAGGGTATGTTTTTAGTGTAGGATATTCGACGAGAAGTACGGATTATGAATTTGATGAAATCAAAAGTCTTATAAAGGAATATCGTAAAAAAGATAAAGCTTTATATAATAAATTGGATATTAGGGAGGTTGAAAAAACTTCTAAAGGTATAGATATTTCTTCTTGGCAAGGAGAAATAAATTGGGAAAAAGTTAAAAATAGTGGGATTGATTTTGTCATAATAAGATGTGGTTTTAGACACCAAATTGCTGATGATGTTAATGAAGATAAGAGGTTTAAATATAATATAAGTGAAGCTAATAAATATGGAATACCAGTAGGAGTTTATTTTTACTCTACGGCAATAACACAAAAAGAAGTTTTAGAAGAAGCTAGTTTTGTTTTAAATTTAATTGATGATTATGAAGTTATTTATCCGGTTGTTTATGATTTTGAAATGTTTAATAGTGGAAGAACTAAAGGAGTAAGCGATGAGATAATAAATGAGAATGCATTAACTTTTTTATCATATATAGAAGAACATGGTTATAAAGGAATGTTATATACTAATTACCGATCTGCGACTAAACATTGGCAGATGGATCAATATCAGGATTATAAAATATGGTTTGCTCAATATATTGATAAAGCAACTTATGAAGGAAAATATGAAATGTGGCAGTATGCTGATACAGGTCGTGTTGATGGGATAATAGGTAATGTTGATTTAAACGAATCTTATATTACTTATGAAAAAATAGATAATTAAAGGACTTATTAAGCCCTTTTTTTCATATAGTTATTTAGGTGAGTGTATGAAGAAAATATTATACTTATTATTGTTGTTATTAATTCCTTTAAAGATAAAAGCAATAAGTGCTAGTTCTTATATAGTTATGGATATGGATAGTGGAAGAGTTTTGGAAGGTAGTAATATTAATAAACAAAGTTTAATTGCTAGTACGACAAAAATATTAACAGCAATTACAGCGATTGAATATGGTAAGTTAGATAGTAATGTAAGAATTAATCAGGATATTTTATCCGCTTATGGTAGTGGAATATATGTTCAAATAGGAGAAGAATTAAAACTAGATGATTTATTATATGGTTTAATGCTTCGAAGTGGGAATGATGCTGCTTTAGCAATTGCATCAGCAGTTGCTGGTTCTAAAGAAAACTTTGTTTATTTAATGAATGAAAAAGCTAAAAGTATTGGAATGAATGATTCTAATTTTGTTAACCCATCAGGTTTAGAAGAAAATGATGGAAGTGGAAATATGTCAACTGTTTATGATATGGCTAAATTAACGAGATATGCAATGCAGAATGAAGATTATAGAAGAATAACTGGTACTAAAGAAATAACGATTAAATCAAGTATGAAAACCTATAAATGGATTAATAAAAATAAATTACTTAGGATTTATAGTTATTGTACGGGTGGTAAGACAGGCTTTACAAAAAAGGCTAGAAGAACTTTAGTAACAACAGCTAGTAAAGATAATATGAACTTAGTTGTAGTAACTTTTAATGATGGAAATGATTTTAATGATCATAAAAGTTTATATGAAAAATATTTTGATAATTATAAAAGTGTTAAAGTAATAGATAAAAATAGTGATTATGGTGAAAATGTAAAAATAAAAAATGATTTTTATTTAGTAATTAAAAATGATGAAAAGTATGAAACGAATATAGTTCGAGAAAGTACTGCAGGAGCAGAAAATGGAAGTATTGTTGGAAAAGTAGAAGTTATCTTAAATGGAGAAATAATCGGATATCGCAATTTGTATTATGAAAAGAAAAGTGTGACGGAAGATAAAAGTTTTATTAGTAAATTATTAGATTTTATAGAGTTTTGGTGAGATATGATAAATAAAATATGGTTGTTATTAATTAGTATTGGAATAGGGTATTCTTTTTTTAATAGTAATGTTAATATGGGAGATATTATTTTAAATAGTTCTAATTCTGCTTATGAGTTAATTATTTCAATTGGACCTTTAATTGTTTTATGGTCAGGAATTATGAATATTGCGAGTAATAGTGGTTTATTAGCAAAGTTTAGTAATTTACTTAAACCATTATTAAAAAGGATAATGCCAAGTGTAAAAAGAGAAAAAGCTTTAGAATTTATTTCTTCTAATATTGCTGCTAATATGTTAGGGTTGGGTTCTGTAGCAACACCAGCTGGACTTAAAGCAATGAAAGAGTTAAATGAAGAAAATAAAACACCTGGTGTAGCTAGTGAAGGAATGATTACTTTTTTAATTTTAAATACAAGTGGAGTAACTATTATACCAATGACAGTTATTGCTTTAAGAGTAGCTTATGGAAGTGTTAATGCTACAGGAATTATAATACCTAGTTTAATTGCAACTAGTGTAAGTACGATATGTGGTTTGACATTAGATTATTTTATTAGGAGGAGAAATGATAAGTAATTATGTTATTCCTTTAATTGTTATTGTGATAATATTTTATGGCTTTTTTAAAAAAGTTGATATATATGAATGTTTTTTAGAAGGAAGTACAGAGGGACTTAAAACAGTTGTTAGTATAGTACCAGTTGTTTTAGCAATGATTTTTGCTGTTAATATCTTTGTTGAGAGTGGAGTATTAAATTTAGTTGGTGGTGCTTTTAAAGATATCATTCCAATGATTGTTTTAAGACCGATAAGTGGAAATGCTACTTTAGCTTATTTAAGTAAAATATATCAAACTTATGGAGTTGATTCTTATTTTGGCAATTTAGCGAGTGTTATTCAGGGTGCTACTGATACAACAATTTATGTGTTAGCTTTATATTTTGGAAGTGTTGGGATAAAAAAGACAAGATATGCTTTAATAGGTGGTTTATTTGCAGATATGTGTGGAATAATTGCAGCCTTTGTTGTGGTTAAAATATTTTTCGTGATATAATAAATTTAGGAATGTGATAGGATGAAGGATATAGAAAAGATTAAATGTCATAAATGTGGCTTTGAAAATATTAAAGGGACTACTAAATGTGTTAAATGTCATGCTTTTTTATCGGAGACTAAGAGTTGTCCAAAATGTGCTAAAAAAAATAAAATAGAAGCGATTAGGTGTAGTAAATGTGGATATAAATTTAATGTTAAAAGAAAAAGTATTTGGTTTAATTTAATATTATCTATTTTATTAGTTATAGTACTAGCTTTAATTGTTTATTTTAACCATGTTGGAACATTTAATAATATAAGTAATGTTTTAAAAATATTTGCAACTTTATTTATTTTTTGTTTAATTTATGGAACTATTAATTATGGAAAGAACGATATAATTAAATTTAGTGCTGAGGAAGAATTTGTAGATAACGAGAAATTTAATTTATTAAGAAAGATTAGTAATGTAGCAATTGTTATAGGAACTATTTTAATTGTATGTTTTTTGATATATTATTATTTTATTAAATGAAGAGAAAAATTTCTCTTTTTTTA
>CANQFI010000010.1 GCA_947598455.1 uncultured Bacilli bacterium
ACTAATGTTAAAGTTAATCCAATTGCAATTCCCGCAAAACAATTTTCTTTTTTAGTTGTAGATAAAACAACTAAAACAAATATAAAGGTTAAAATTGTTTCAATTAAAAACGCAATACCAGCAGTAACTTCAATTGTTGGAGCATAAGTTTGTAATGAACTTAATGATCCGAATCCATTAGCACCTAATGATTGAGAGCTACCAAATATTAACATTAATATAGCTGCTCCAGCAATAGCACCAAGAACTTGTAATACAACATATTCTATGCATTCAATTACGCCAATACGGCCATCTATTAAACAAGCTACAGAAACTGCAGGATTAACATGCGCTCCTGATACTTTACCCATAGTATAAACTATAGCAGTTAACACAAGCCCAAAAGCTAAAGCAATAACAATTACTGTAAATGGCAATGCAACTCCTAAAACATTTGTAAAGCAAGTATTAACAACTACGGCTGTTCCACAACCAAATATAACTAATAACATAGTACCTACAAATTCACAAATCCATTTTTTAATCATATCAAATCCTCCTTGTAGATATTATATCACTTCTTGAAAAATTATGTAAAAATTATGATATAATTCTATTATATATAATAGTTATAGTAAGGAGAGTTTATGAAAAATTTTATTAAAAGATCAATTTTATTTATTATCATCATTGTATTATTAATAGCCGTTTTATATGTTGGTTATCTAGCTTATACTGATATTAAAGCTTCTAATGCAAAAGATTATTTAATTGAAAGATATGGCTTTGATAAAAAAGAAATAAAAGCTACCAAAAGTACTGAATTTGTTTACGAAGACATTGCTAACTGTGAAACATTATGGTTAAAGAAGTGTAGTTCCGATAAAAATCTTCATTACAAACATACATTTAAATTAAAAGATGGTACAGAAATTCATGTTACTGAAACAGTAGATCGTGATTTTGATGATGATTATAATGGTCAAGTAATTAAATATAATCGCAAATCTGAAAAAGATTTAAATCAAAATAATAACAAAAATTCTTAAAATTCAAAACGAGAAATGCCAATTTCTCGTTTTAATTTTCAGGAATTAAATTAGTAACTATATAATCAACTAATTTTTCACGATTATTTTTCAACTTTCCATTAATTATATCTTGATAAATATTATTTAATACTTCCCCAATTTCATCTTGCTTTATTCCAAGATTTAATAAGTCTTTACCAGTAATTTTTAATTCATTCTTTTTAATAAAAGCCGTTTTTCTATTAAATTTCTTTAATCTTTCATACTCATTTTCTATATTAGTCATTTCACTAACATAAGCTGGATTTTTAGCATATTGATTAGCTTTTTTAACTTTATATAAATCTTCAATATTTTCAATTCCAAACTTAGTTAAAAATTGTTTAACTAATACATCATTATCTGGTAATTTATAATCATGATATTCTATTAATTTAGTAACTTTTTGTATTAATTTCTTATTAAATTTTAATCTATTCATTATCTCCCGTGCCATATCTGCACTACGTTTAGCATGATTAGGATATTCACCTACTCCTTCACTATTTTTTACATAAGTAAAAGGTTTAGCAATATCATGAAACAACATAGCTAGTCTTAAATCTAATTTAGGCTCTACAACTTTTAAAGAAACAAAAGTATGTTCCAAAGCATCATATATATGAGTAGGATCATTTTGATCATATTTTTCAAGCAAAGCTAACTCAGGAATAAATTCCAAAAATATTTCAAAATATTTCTTTATATAAAAATCACATCTAGGAACAACCAAAATTTTACATAATTCATCTCTAATTCTCTCAACTGGAACTTTCTTTAATAAATCTTTATCATCTTTCATATATGCTTGTGTATCCATATCAATACGCATCGCATATTCTCCAGATAATCTTATCGCTCTTAAAATACGTAATGGATCATTAATAAAGATTTCATCATCTTCTCCATTTAATTTAATGACTTTATTATTTATATCTCTTATTCCTGTATTATAGTCAATAAGACCATCTTCATCAGAATAAGCTAAAGCATTCATTGTAAAATCTCTAGCAGCTAAATCATCTTCTAAAGTATTAGATTTTCCGCGATACTTAGCTACTTCCATTGGAAATTTAGAATTAACAATTCCTAAATGTGAATCATTTTCTCCACAATAGTAAGTATTATAATCTTTTAAAGCACTTTTAATTTGTTCCAAAGAGGCATTTGTACTTATATTATAATTAGTTGGTTTTAACTGCATCACCCAATTGCGTACTGCTCCACCAACAATATATGCTTCATAACCTTTTTCATTTATAATGTTTAATACTTCATTAACAGGTTTAGGTATAACTATGTTCATATAAGTGCCTCCGTATCTTTTTACCCTCTATATTATTATACTTAAAATTGTCAAATTTGTATAGTAATTATTAAGAACTAAAGTAAAATAAATAATTAAAATTATTATATTTTACATTAACTCCTACTCCTTATTCTTGTTTTATCGGAGTCTCCCCTTCACAAGCCTAACTTCCAATAGTCGCTATCACACATTTTTAAGAACTTTCCTATAAGATTTAAAAAAACAACATAATCCATCTATGTTGTTCTTTTATTTATAAATCATATTCATCAGTATTTAATAACCAATCATTTATTTCATTACTATGATTTAAATAATATTCATAATATTTTAAATTATTTGTCTTTTCAAAAACATCTAACAATTTTTCATTATTGCTTTTCTCTTCTAAAGAAATACCATTACTTAAAACATATTCTTTTATTTGATCTAGTGTCGGCTCCATATAATTTACTTAATTTGTTTTCTCTCCTTTCTTTCTACGTCCTCTTTTTTTAGGAACATTTTCTACTTTATCACCTATTTTATTCTTTTTTATTATCTTTTCATCTTTATTTTTTTCATTTACTTTCTCTTTATTAACTGGTATATTTTCTATAACTTTTTCTATTTCACTAGTAATCTTTTCCGTACTCTCTAAATTACTTATTTCTGTATTTAAACTTTCAACTTTTTCTTCTTTTCCTTCATTATCCGAAAAAACTTCATTGATTAAAGGTACCATATCTTTTTTAGCTTTCTTTTGTTTAAATTTTTCATCAAACATTGCAAAAACAATTAAGCCCATACCAATAACTAATATATAGAAATACCATGGAATTTGTGCCCAAAATTCAAACGTTAAATAAACAATATTTACAACCATAACTATAAGTGACTCATATAAATAATGACGCCATTTTTTTATAAAACTAATTATTGATATAATAAATAAGAAACTCATAATAATTAATGCATCATTTACCTCTTTAATTACAAAAAAACTTATTAAAGAAATAATTGCAAATCCAAAGCACCCAATAAATGTATCAAAGCCATTCTTTATAAAGTTTAATACAAATATCGACATTGTAATAACGGCAACATAAAAACCAATGATATATAATGAATTAAAATTAATATCAAAATAATCTAAAGCAGAAATATATAAACCCAAAAGACTAATTATATTAACAAATCTAAATGCATAATTTTTATCTTTATAATTTCTAATTAAATGAACAATACTCCATAAAAGTAATATTGCAAAAAAGATCAAATTATTATAATTAAAGGTAAAAGCTGCCGTAACAATAGCAACTAAGGATACTCCTGAATAAAAAGTAAATTTTTTATGAAATAAAGACATAATTGTATATATTGAAACTAAAATATAACTTAATACTAATGTAATTGAATTATCATTCATTACAAATAATGACAAACTAGTTAACATTGGTATAATCAATAAAATTTCATCTAATTTTTCTAATTTAATATATACCATCATCATTATTAAAGGAATTAATACTGCATATGTTTCAACAAGTAAGAATGATTCTATCATTAATATTGTAACAATTAATATTCTTGACCATTCATCTTTAAGATTATCAAATAAAAGTTCAAATGAATATATTAATAAAACAGATACTAAAGGAATATATTTTGCATATTCAAAGATATCACATATATAGAATATATCCATAAATATCGAAGTAAATAATGCATAGGATGCTGCTCTATAAATTGACTTCTTCGTTATAACATACATTACTAAATACAATATTAAACCTGCTACAAAAGTTAATAAATAATAGATTGTTTTATTTGGAAAGTTTAAAGAATCTAAAATAAATAATAATCCAACAACAGATTCAATAATATATAATACAGATTTAACCTTTTCATTTTTTATTACCTTTGTTAATAAAATTAAAGGAATAATTCCTAATATATATACAAAGTAAGGTGAAACATCTATTTTATTAATAATTGTTAAATTAATAACATAAGTAATTATAAATAACACAAGATTATATACTTTAGTATTTTTTTCACTACCTTTAGAATAGCAAGTATAATAATAAATTGTATAAAATACCATCGCTATATAAACTATTAAATTTTCTGTATACATCATTGTCAAAGCTAAAAATCCTAAAATAATATAACTTAAAACATTATTAGATATTTTATAAGCTTTTTTATCTAAATAATTACCATGTATAATTATATATAATAAAATATTATATATAGATAAAACAAATAAAATTGCTTCAAAACTAATATTAAAATGAATTGTTATAAACAACACTGCTAAAACTTCTGCAATATAACTCATTATTTTACTAACTGTATCTTTTTTTAACCATCCTATAACTTTATATAAAATATCTGAAAATACAAAAGTTAAAGAAAAATATAATATCGCTCCTTTTCCATTAATTGACAAATAATCTCCTATTAATTCAAATGATGATAATGATAAAAGAATTATTGGTACAAAACATAAAGCTAAATAATTAAATACTTTTGCTACTTTTTCTATTTTTAGCTTATTATTACATAAATATCCAAACAAACAAAAGATTACTTGAATTAAAACCAACACACCAGTTTTAATAATTCCTGAGGTAGTTTCCCAAGAAGAAGCTAGAAATATAATTGATGCTACAACTACAAGTAATGCTCCAACTATCATTAAAATTGAATTTGAAGTTCGATGTTTTTCTTCTTCTGTTAGTGTTTTTTTTGTCTTAATTGTTTCCTGTTTATAAGTATATGTAGGTTTTAAACTATTGTACTCTTCTATACTTATTTCAAAAGCAGCATAAATTGGTGCTCCAGTTTGCGAATTATATTTTACAATTTTATATGGATTTTCAAATATTGGATTACCAGTTTCAGGATTATATCCCAATAAACGACATTGATCTAAATAAATTGGTGCTCCAGTCTGCGTATTGTATGCAACTAATTTTCTTATAGGTTTAGGTCTATCATTATAAAATTCAACTATTATAGCTATCAAAATTATTATGCCCAATATTACTATAAATTCCATATTACCACATCCTTTTATTATTATATCACATCAAAAGAAGAACTAGTTAAGTTCTTCATTTTTCTTGATTAAAACACATTTTAATCTTTTTAAAGAATTACCAAATTTCGTAATAGTAAAATCATCTTTTAGCTTATACCAACTTAGTTTTTTAACTTCACATTCTTTAAGCAAATTAAAAACTTTATCAAAATTACCTAATACATAAGAATAAGCTAATAAATCAAATAAATAATTTTTATTTTTCTTTAAAACCAATTCCAAATTATTTTTATCACATGTATCAACAAATATTCTTAATCCTTCTAATTTAGCATAAACTTTACTACCATATAATGTTTTTTTAGGCATAAATTTATATAAAACTAATATCATTATTACACAAATAAAACTTATCAAAAAAGCCATTGTATATATTAAATTTCTTTTAAAAGAAGGAATTAATAAAATAAAGCATAACAAAACTACTAATATACTAATAAACATCCTTTTAACATTTTTACTCTTTTTAGAAAAATCATCTAATTTAATACTATCTGTTATACTAATTAAAACTTTTAAAGCAATAATGCTATAAAAAACAGATAATGGTAATAAATATAATTTATTTATTTCTATAAAAGGTACTGAAGTAACAAGAACCAATATTATTGCTACAAAAAATATTAAAATATTCTTTTTTCTATCAGATTCTAACTCATAATATATTGATTTTTCTTCATTATTATTTACAGCCGGCAAAATATTAGTTAAAGTTCTTCTATATCTATATCCCAATTCTTGAGAACTAACCTTTTTTTCTAATTTTTCATCTTGTTTAACTTGTTTTTTAGAAGTAACAATATCGATATACTCTGATAATGTAATCTTTAAATTTTTTCTAAATAAAGATTTAATAAATACTTCTTCTTTATAATTATCACCATCATAATCTTTTACTCTTTCAAGATAAAATACATTATTTTGTTCTTCATAAATTTTAATATATCCTTTATTAGCTAAATATATCAAAAAAGCAAACACATCATCTTCTGTAACAACCTCATTTTTTACTAACGCTATATCTAATGGTGTTAATTCTTTAGGTAAAGAAAATGATTTAACTATATTTACTTTCAAATCTTTACCATAATGTTTCCATATAAAATAACTTACTATAAGTAGTATAATAGGTACAAAAATTACCAAAGAATGAATATAATTTAAATATATTTGATTATATCTAACTTCTAAAACTATTTTATCTCCAGTTAATAAAGCTTTATTATATGATCCTACTATCTTATTACCATCGATTTTATAATTAATATCATTTGTTATATCTTCCCCATCATATGTAAATCTAATATTTTCTTTAGTAACTGAAACAGGCAAATTTATGGTAAATGAACTTTCTTTAATTATACTATCATAACTATTAATTATATCAATAGTATAAAAATCTTTATTACTATTATTAGGTAATGTATAAGCTATTTTATAACCACTATTCACCTTCCCACGACTATTATTAATAGTAATTACCTTTTTATCAGTAGTTTCAACCTCATAGCTAGAATTAATATCATAATCAATAACTTTATAAGGTAATTCTTTCTTGATAACTGCATCCATTTTACGAGCCGTTATTTCTATATTTTCTACTACTTCATAGTTATTATCACTATTAATAGAAATTATTGTATTATAACTATCAATTTGATAATCCTCAGAAGCAAAACATGTTATAGGAAAACACATTAAAAACACTACTACAAAAAAAGAAATAGTTTTTTTCATCATATCACACTACCTTATTATTTTTATTATAACATTTTTATTTCAACAAAACTATACACTTTTTACCATTTATGCTACAATACACTTTAGGTGATTTCATATGTTTGATAAATTTAAAAAGAAAGAACAAAAGAAAGAATTAACACTTCTTGATATTCTTGAAAAAAAATACTCAGATAATCTAAATCAATATGTTGAATTCAATGTAAAGCATTATGAAGAATTTAATATAAATACAAACGAAGAGCAAAAAGCTCTATTAATAGATGAATATAATAATGCAGTATCTGAAATAGTTAATTATTTATTTCGTAAATTTCCAAATAATATTTTTGATAGTAATTTATCAACTGAAATAATTATAACTGATATGTATGAAAACTTACCTTCCATTGCTTTTAATATGTTAAGAATACCTACTTATCCTGATATAATTGATGTACTTAGAGGAACTTATCCAACTCATTTTCATACTAAAGGAGACAAAATAAATGAAGCTGAATATGTTCAAGTTTTACCAGGGTTATTACCTTCATTAAGAAGTGAAAAAATAAATAAAATATTTAAAGGTTTGACAATTAGAGAGACAAGAGACTTACTAAAACAAATGCATATTTTACCAATAGAAAATGAGTTAGATAAAGTAATAAAAGATTATGACGATAGAAATAATATCTATAAAAATTTCTTAAAAAGTGTTATTTATTCATTATTAAGTAAAGATTATACTGAAGCAGGCATTAAAAGAGCTCGTTTATTTGCAGCAAGTTTTGATGTAGATTTCAACTTTGAACCTTATGATACCCTAATTACCACAGATCAAAAACTAAAATTAAACCCAAAAACTATTAATAATTAAATTATTAATAGTTTTTTATTACTTATAAATAACTTCACTTAAATTTCATCACATATTTTTTATAACTTTTTTTAATAATACCTTAAATTATGTTATAATTACTGCAGGTGGTGTTTTTAATGAAAAGAACAATTATAACAATAACTTTAGTCTTAGGATTACTTTTACCTATTATAACATTTGCAGCTCCTAAACCAAACGACTATAGTACAATGAACTTGGAAGAAGCTCTAAATCAAGAAGAAATCGACATAGCCTTTAACAATTATAAAGAAAACGATAATCAAGTTACTATCTATCTATTTAGAGGCAATGGTTGTAATTATTGTCGTGCTTTTCTAACTTATTTAAACAGTATAGCAGATGAAAATGGTAAATTTAAAGTAGTATCTTTCGAAGTATGGAACGATAAAGATAATAATGATTTATTAGATGAAGTAGCAAAATTTTTGGATCAAGATATACAAGGTATTCCTTTTATAATAATTGGCGATCAAGTATTCCAAGGATATGGCGAAACTTATAATGAGGAAATAGAAAAAGCTATTGATGATGAATTTCAAAAATCTCCAAATGAACGTTATGATGTTTTTGAAGAAATGGAAAAAGCTGAAAAAGAAGCTTTAAGAAAAGAAGCAACAAAAAATATTGATATTATAATATGGAATGGTGTAATTGTTACTATTGCTATGATTATAATAATTGTTTTCATAAATTCACAAAACAATAAAATTCATGATCGTCTTGATGTATTATATGAAAAATTTGGTATTGAAATAGAAAATGAAAATATTAACAAAAAAAGCTTAGTTAAAATAACCAAAGATTCCAAAGATGATGATACTGAATTAAACGATGAAGATAGAGATTATGAAATAAAAGAAAGAACTACAAAAACCAAAAATAAAAACAAGTCAAAAAAATAAAGGCTTGTTTTTTTATACTATAATTCGTCATTTTAAATTTTTTTCACATTTCATAAAACATAAACGCATTCTGTAACATTACACTAACATCCACTATTTTACTTATAATACATGTCCCAAAAACATACGTATTTTCTTCTTTTATATCATTAACAAAACCAAATAATAATTTTTTATTTTCATCATCAATTTGATTTTCTTTTTTATAATGAGTTTTAAACTCAATACTTTTAAAACCTAATATCCTTTTTATGTTATTATAGGATTGGTGATATCATGTTAAATATAAAAGACGGAATTCTAAATTCTGTAAATAAATGGAATAACAATTTTTACATTGTAACTGATTTTGATCGTACTATAACAGCTGGTGATAGTGAATCATCTTGGGGTGTTTTATCAAAAAATAACAACATATCTGAAAATTATATCAATGAAAGACAACAACTATATCGTAAATACCGCCCTATTGAAATAGATTTAAAATTAGACTATGAAACAAAAAATAAACTCATGATTGAATGGTGGACTAATCATATAAATTTATTTATAAAATACCAATTAAAAGAATCATTAATTAAAGATACAGCTAAAAATCCTAATATAATGAAATATCGAGATGGTGCCCAAGAATTTCTAAAAACTATGAATGACAAAAACATTACCATTATCATTATCTCTGCTGGTATTGGTAACTTTATTAAAGAATTCTTAATTCAAAATAATACTTTATACGATAATATTTATATTGTTGCCAATTTTATTAAATTTGAAAATGGTATAGCCGTTGGTTTATCTAATAATATCATTCATTCCTTAAATAAAAATGCCATTAGTCTCCCACCAGAAATAAAAAATATAATTCAAGATAAAGAAAATATCGTATTACTAGGTGATGGTATAGATGATATTAAAATGGTAAGTGAAGATAAAATAGATACTACTTTAAAAATCGGCTTTTTAAATGAAAATACTGAAAAAGACTTTAATGAATATATGAAAAATTTTGATGTTGTTGGTCATAACAACACTTCTTTTACTGAATTAAAAGAAAACTTTACTATTTTTAATTAAAATTGTAGTATAATCTTCTAGTGGTGATTTATATGGCTAAATACTTAGATGTTCAAACTAATTATCAAAAAGAATTATTACAAGATGCCGCTAATTGTATCAAAGACGGAAAATTAGTCTTATTTCCTACTGAAACTGTTTATGGTATTGGTGCAGATGGTCTTAATGAAGAAGCAGTTAAAAATATTTTTATCGCTAAAGGAAGAGCTTCTGATAATCCTTTAATATTACATGTTTCTAGTATAGAAATGATTGAAAAAATAGCTAAAGATATATCTCCTTTAGAGTATGAACTAATAAACAATTTCTTTCCTGGTCCTTTAACAATTATTCTAAACAGAAAAGGTATTGTTCCTAATGTAGTTACTGCCAATTTAGATACAGTTGGAGTAAGAATGCCCGAAAATAAAATAGCTCATGATTTAATTGAACTATCTAATACTCCTATTGCAGCTCCTAGTGCTAATATCTCTGGTAAACCAAGTGGTACTAATATAAACGATATCTTTAATGAATTAAACGATAAAGTAGATTATATTATTGATGGAGGCGATACTAAAATAGGCCTAGAATCAACCGTTATAAGAGTCATTAATAACGAAATAAATATTTTAAGACCTGGTAAAATAACTTATGAAGACCTATCTAAATTTGCTAAAGTTAATATCTCTAAACATATTTTAAAAGAAGCTGAAAAAAATGAAGTTGTTTTATCCCCTGGTATGAAATATCGTCATTATGCACCATCTACCAAATGTATCTTAGTATATAGTGATAATCAAGATAAATTAATACATAAAATGCAAGAATTAGAAAATGATAATACTTTAGTAATTACTAATAGTAAAAATATAGATAAATTTAAAAATGCTATTAGTTATGGCTCTACTCTAGAAGAAATATCTCATAATATCTTTCGTCTTTTAAGAAGTATTGATAAAGAAAATAAAGAACTAGTTATAATTGAAGGTGTAAAAGCCGAAGGCTTAGGTCTAGCTATTATGAATAGATTAATTAGAGCTTGTTCTCATAACTATATTGAATTATAAAAAATATCAGATTCATCATCTGATATTTTAAATTTTAATAATTATCTATATTCTAATTATTTAACATAAACTTTAAATATATTAAATTTACTATTATTCCAATTAATGAAATAACACTTGCAATAAAATATATTGAACAATTATCAAGTGTATTAGGAACATTTTCAGTAACTTCTGAATTGCTAATTTCTTCATCAATTACTTCAGCTAAAACATAAGTACTAAAATGATTTGTTTCAAAAAATCCTATATCATCAGCTATATTAAAACTAAATTTCTCTATTTCGCCTTTATCATTAATATAATATACAGCTAATTTCTTTCCTTTTAATTTATCTGGAATTGGAATATATACTTTAAACTTTCCACTACTAGTATTAGTTATATTATTTCCTAATGAATTAGAGAAAAGACTAACATCATATGCCTCAAATTCAGTGTTAATTTTTTCCTTAATTTTATTATATTCATCAGTATTATTTTCAACTACATTTACTTTAACTTTCATATCATCAGGCACATCACTAGCAGTAGTTTCAACTTTTATACCAGTATCAAAATCTTGAGACACCTTATTAAAGTTTGTTTTCATTTTACTACTATCCCTAACAACCAAATATGGTTTAGTTATTCCATTATATGTAATATTAAAATATTTTATATCTCTAGAGGAATATCCTCTTAAAAAATATAATTCATCATCATCCTCCAAAACTTCATTATCTAGAAAAGAACAATCATCAGAATCTTCGTGATAAAGCAAATCGCAAACTTTTCCCCCAATTTCAATTTTAAAATCATAACCAAGCAATTCTGTTTCAATTCTTTTCTTAACAGCAGCCAACAATGCTTCAGGTGTACTTTCAGTGTCATCTGGTACATATAAAATATCATTAGCAGCTATTGCAATATTTTTAACATAATACCCATCTGACTCATAATTTGTAGAAGAAGCAAAATATAATACATCTTTATACCATAAAGAAAAAGCACTCATTTCATGAGCAAGAAACTTACCTTTAATACCAGCAGAACCTCCATGAAATTTAATATTTATATTATAATTTGAAAAAGAATCTTTAAATTTTGGTATATACTCAAAAGCATATTCATAAATATTGTTAAAACCAAAAGTACTTGCAGAATCATTATAAAAGTTCGGATTATGAGTCCAATATTTTAAATTGTTAATATCATCTAATTCATAACCAGCAGTATTAGGTCCACCTATATCATAATTACCAGTATGATTTTTTGAATAATCTTCAAGTTTTTTAACATAATCAGTAATAAAATCTTGAATTTTTGGATTAGACTCTGCCCACTGAACATTTACTTTATATTGTTCATAATTAGAATCACTTACAACTTCGCTATTACCATTATTTAAATAAAAATACAAATAACATTCATCAAAAGAATTATTACATTCTCGCAATTCAATATTAGAAATAATATCTTCGTCATATTTTATACCCAACGCCCAAAGAACATCAGCATAATCATTACTAATAGGTTTAACAGCATTAAGCTTTAATACTCCATTAGGAGCAATTCTTTCAAGTTCTTGTTTACAAATCTCAGATGCATTAACACATGGCAAAAACATTACAAATAAAATAAAAAATATAATAAATTTTTTCATAAGTACCTTCCTTTTCAAAAAAAATTATAACAAAATGATTTTTAAATATCAACAAATTGACAATAAATATATTTTAGATTAAAAACATAACAAAAAATAATTATATAATAAAATATTTTCTTAATAACATATTACCAAGACTTTAACTTAATATAATAACAATAATAAATATTAAATTTACAAAAAATACTTTTATAAAATCAGAAAAATATACAAATATTGATTTTAAAAAAACACATTTAAATTATATTATTGATAATTCAAAAAAAGTATTTGCATAATAAAAAATTATTAAATACTACTAATTAAATTATATATTACATTTACAACATTTTTATCATAATGTAAAATACTATAAGAGGTGTTTTTATTATGAAAGTTAAAAACAATTATAATGAATGCTTAACAAATTTAGCTTGTTCTATTAGAAAATATTTTGGTTTAGAATATCATCATAAAACAATTGACTATATTGATAAAATATTAGAAAATAAACAACCAAATAATGTTATTATTATTCTTTTTGATGGAATGGGTTCAAAAATATTAGATAGAACATTAAAAAATGACTCGTTTTTCAAAAAAAATCTATATAAAGAAATAACTACTGTATTTCCAGCAACTACAACAGCTGCTACAACCTCAATTAGAACAGGTCTAAATCCTATTGAACATGGTTGGTTAGGTTGGAATACCTATATAAAACCGATAGATAAAACTATAACTTTATTTTTAAATTGTGAAAAAGGCAAAGAAGAAGTATGTAAAGATTTTTTAGAGGTAAAAAACAAATTAATTAATACTACTATAACAGACGAAATTGAAAATACAGAAATATATCACGCCAAAGAGTTTTTTCCATTTAAAACTGGAAATGCAACAACATATTCTAATTTAGATAATATGTTAGAACTTATATTAAAAGAAACAAAAAAACAAGGACATAAATTTTTATATGCATATGATGATGAACCAGATCACACTATGCATAACTATGGAGCAGATAGTGAAATAGTTAAAAATCTTATAAAAGAACGTGATACAAAAATATCAAATTTTTGCAAAAAATTAGAAAATTCTTTAGTTATAATTATTGCAGATCATGGACATATAAAAATTGATAATATATTTTTAAATGATTATCCTGAATTACTAGATATGTTAGAAAGAACCACATCAATTGAACAACGAGCTGTTTCTTTTAAAGTAAAAAAAGATTATTTAAATGCTTTTGTTGATAAATTCAATGAGTTATTTGGTAATTACTTTGATATTTATAGCAAATCGGAAATATTAGAAAGTAAACTATTCGGAGATGGCACACCAAACGAATTATTCAATGATGCAATAGGAGATTTCATAGCTATTGCCAATTCTAATAAATGTTTAATAACTGATGGCGATGATGTACTATTTTCTCACCATGCCGGCTACACAGATGATGAAGTATTTGTTCCTTTAATCATAGTAGATAAAACTTAAAAATAACTAATAACTAATAAAAATTATCTCTATCTATAATTGATGGTAACAACTCTAACTCATAATAATTTTATATAAAAATATTAATTTTCAATAATATTTTAAATAAATATTCTATAATTATGTAAAAATGTATATTATAATGTTCATATACATATTTTTTTAGGTGATTCAAGTGAGTATAGAAGTAAATAATGATTCTATTTTTATGAATTATGCAATCAAAATATCAAATACAGCTAATTGCATTAAAGGAAAAGTTGGTGCAATATTAGTAAAAAATAATAAAATAATTTCAAAAGGAGTTAATAGTGTTCCTAATGGAATTATACCATGTACTGAAGCAACTTGCTTAAGAAAAAAATTAAACCTAAAAAGTGGAGAGAATCAAGAACTATGTTTCGCTGTTCATGCAGAACAAAATGCTTTAATAAATGCTTTAAATAATAAAATAGATGTTAAAGATAGTATTTTATATTTAACAAAACAACCATGTATAATATGCGCTAAAATGCTTATAAATGCTGGAGTTAAAAAAATTATTTATTTAAAATCATATCCCGATAAATATTCAGAAAAATTACTTAGAGAAGCAGGAATTAAATTATATAAATATGAAGGAGAATTAAAAAATGAAAAAGATGGAATTAGAAGTTAAAATACTAGATATAAAGAAAGATATATTTATAAACAAAATTAAATCATTAGGTGCCACATTAAAAGAAGAAACCAAGCAATATTTATATACTTATGATTTACCAACTATATATGGAAGATTTATTGATATTAAAACACAATTAAAAGATAATGAAAGTGAAATTAAATATGAAACTGCAATAGAAAAATTAAAATCATTATTTTTTGAATTAGATAATTTACTAACCTCAAAAGAAAAAGAAGAATTAGTTAAAATTATTGGTTATAATAATTTATCATGTTTATGTTTAAAAAATAATTTATTAGATTATTTAAATAACACAAAGTTAATTAAATTTATAAATAAATTCCATAATAATTCTAAAAAATGGATAAGAGTAAGACAAACAAATGATAAAACTACAATCACTGTAAAACATATTTTATCAGATAATGGAACTGATCTTCAACAAATGCTAGAAACTGAAATTGAAGTATCAAATATAGAAGATGCAAACAATCTGCTCGAAGCATTAGGATTTGCATACAAAAGTTATCAAGAAAAAGAAAGAATAACTTATATTTTAGATGAATATGAAATTGATATTGACACATGGCCAGGAATACCAACATATGTAGAAGTTGAAGGTAAATCTAAATCTGATTTAGAAATCATTTTAAATAAATTAGGATATTCAATTGCAGATACAATATCGTGTACTGCAGATGAAATATATGAAAAATATGGATTATCAATGTTTGATAGTCGAGAAATAAAATTTGAAAATTATAAGTAATTATTAATAAAATAATTAACTTTTCGTATTTGAAAGTTATCTTTAAATATTATTTTCTATGAATATTTCACTCCCCTATGTGTAATTCCATATTTTGATATAAGTGATTTTATTGTCATTCCATTTTTTCTATCCTTATATAAGTTAATTTTATCTTCATAACTTAATTTGCTCATATAAAAACCTCGTTTCTATTTCCAAGAAACAGGGTTCATATCAATAATATAGTTTTTAATAATTAACCTTTAACTAGATTTTTTTTAACAACAAAATTATATATTTTTTCTAAATTGTTTATATCATAATCAATTTCTTCTTTATTATTTTCATCAACTAATACTAACTTATTATCATTTGACAAATAAATTAACTTTTTTTGTGCATCAATATAATCAACTGAATCATAATATCTAGTATCATTAAAATAAAGTATTTCTTTTATATCTGTTTCTTTTAAGGTTCCATAATATACATCACTTTTTGCTTGATTAGAATCATATAACATTTTAGATTCACTTTTTATTAATGGTAATTCCTCATTATTAGAAAACACATTATAATCACCATTCGTTGTTTTAAAATAATTTTCACCAATTTCTATTACATCACTTCTTAATAAAGTTAATACATAATTACCATTATATTCTGCATCTTCATATATATATAATTTATTATCATTTGTTAAAAATAAAAATCTTCTATAACCATTTGGAATCACGGTTTTTACATTATCATATAATTTTACAAAATTTGAATTAGCTAATGTTACGTATAACTCATTATTATTATTTATATATCCACCATAAAATCCATTAACAAAAATTGATTTTACGTTACTAGCCATCTTTGTAAAAGTAGAATAACTATTATTTAATCCACAATATTGTTTCATACCATTTTTTATATATAATTCATTATTATCATCTATAATAAAGCCACAAAAATTATCAAATACTACGACATCTTTTACTCCATCATATTCATTTACTGCTTGATTACTTGAACCAGAATCATAACTAGCTCCTATATAAGATAAATCTTGATCCTTATTTATATAATAAATAGCTAATCCACTACTATAAAATTTTTCAATATCTGGAGCTACTTTCTTTATCGTTTTATGTTCTTCATTATCACCATAAATGTAATTGCTAAGTAATAATGGACCATCACCATCACCAATAAAATATAAGCCATCATCACTTCCTAGAGCTATAATTTCATTATGAGTTATTTCAATTTGTTTTATTCCATTACTTTGAAAGTCATTTTTTTCGGCAGAATTATTTGTATTTTCATTTTTATTATTAGCTCTTAACTCATTAACAATTAATCCTGTTCCAACACCAAATAAAATTATTACAGCAACTACAATTAAACAAATAATTAACTTTTTTCTATTTTTAGAATTAGTAACAATATTGAAACTATTATTACCATTACCAACTGGCATATTCACAGAATTTGATGTATTTATCAATTGAGATGTTTGCAAATTTTCTAGTTGAGAATTCTGATTATTAATATTATTATTTTCAAGACTATTAATTGCCATATTTGGTTGACTAACTGGTTGTTGATATGTCACATCTTGTGCCATTTGAATACTACTAGATTGTTCTTTAACTTCTCCATTTTGATTAATTACTGGATGAGAATTAACCAAAGCACCACTACTATTATCTTGCATATTCGTATTATTTGAATCTGGTTCCATTTTATCACACTTCCTATTATTCATTATATCAAAATAAAAAGAAAATAAATAATTAAAATTATTTTTTTACATTAAGTTCTTCTACACACACTGATACATAAAGCTACTTTATAAATAGTAACATTTAATATTCGGTCATTTATTTTATTTAGTTTTCAATAACTTTTAATTTTTACTTTTTTTTAGTTTAAGTAAAGTTATCTCTTTATTTATTAAATCCAATTTTATATTTTCATATATTTTATCTTTATATTTATTTTTTATATAGTTGTTACGATAACTATCTTTTATTACTTTAGCTTTAAATCTAGGATATCCACCTTTTTTTATTAAAATATATTTTAAAATGGAATTTGTTATCATTTATTTCAATATTATGTTTCAAAACTTCTTTTAAGTATTCAAAATGTAAATCTTGATTGTTCGAAATATTATTTTCAAACGAACTGCTATATATACCAGATGATTTTAATCCTTTATCGGTTAAATAATATGGTTTATTTGGAGCTTCACTAACTTTTACTATAATAATATTTTCAATATATATTTTTGTATAAAAAGTTAAATCAGAGCATATTCCTTAACGAATCATTCCACTTAATGCTTCTAAATCTTTTTCAACATTTTTTAATCCAATAATATTACCATTATCATCAATACCTATATAAATGGTTCCATAATTAGAATTAGCAAAAGCAACGGCTTCTTTCTCTATCTCTTTTGCGAGTTCAACTTTTAATTCAGTCTTTTAATCTTCATTATACATTTTTACCACCAATTATATTACATACAAAATAAAAAATATTATCAATGCATTCGACCATAGATTATTTTGATATTAAAAAATCGAACTAAAAAGTTCGACTAAAATACTATTTGGAACGATTGCTTGTTAAATTATGAATACCTAATAAACATAAAATTCATAATTACTTGATATTCTAAATATAACATAACTTTATGCTTTACCACAATACTTTTTAAGCACATTTGCTAAATTGGTTAAAACATCCATCATATTACCAAATTGTGTTAAATATGATTTTTTCCAATCAGTAACCTTTGCCTGATTTTTAAATATATTTTCTAAATCAATTAATCCATCATTTACATTCCAGTCATATTCTATATAATGGATACTATTTCTTAAATTTTTTGCAAAATTTTGTGTATCTAAATCTAGTGGTAATATTTTTTCTTCTAATAATATTTTTTCTAATTTTTTGCCGTCTTCCATATAATTTATAATATTAAATATTAAGTCAAATATTTCATCAAATTTTATGGCTATCTGTTTAATTATAAAATATAAGAACAAAATTGAAGTGATAGATTCCATATCAAATATATAAATTAATAAAATTTGTAGAAATGATATTTCTTGAATAATTAAAAAACTCTCAAACGTAATGATTCTGTTAAAATCTGAATTCTTAATAATTAAATCTATTTTTTCATCATTAAATGATATTATTAAATCATATTTGTTTTTTTCTTTGATAAAATTTTCGCCAAAAGACTTTTTATTTTCTTCACAAATTATTGCATTATATAACTTTTTTATAGAGTGGATTATATAATAAGAAAAATCTTTTAATACTTCATAATTACTCATTTTATTTGTTATTTTTCCAAATACATAATAAGAATAAAAATTGCTTCCTATAAACCTCTTTGTATCATGATAAAATATGCTAATATCACTTCTTAATAAATATAAAAAATCTTGGGGCTTTGTTTTATATTCTAGTTGCATTGTATTTAAGATGTCTTCTATCTGTTTTTTATTACCTCTTTTTTTATGAAGCTTTACTCTGTTTCTAACATATTTTAAATCTTCATAAAATTTATTATCAATTATTTCATCAACAATTTTATTATTTCCATATCCATACATTTTAGTAGTTTCAAACAAAAATACACTTAAATCTCTTATAAAGATTGTAGATAAATAAATTCCTAATTGTTTATTTCTTTTTGAAATTTTCAAAAACATTAGAGCATAGTTATAATAGCAAAATAAATCCAATTGATTATTAGCAAATTGAGTTCTTTTTTTCATTGTAGATGTATTCATAATAGCCCCTTCATTTTTTGAAAGATTGGAATATTATTTTTATAACTTTTTGGAGAAATAGGACTTGGATGATAAATTGGTAATATTTTATAACCATTAACTTCATATATATTGCCAACTAAATCTGCAAACTTATTAAATTTAAAATTAAGTAAATTCCTAGTAAGAAATTCTCTCAAAGTTATAATTAATTTAAGATTTAATATTTTTAATTGTTCTAACATTATATCTTTACAATTACTAGAACAATCTTTTAAATTTTTTCTTTCAAGTGGATAACATTTAACTGATTCTAAAAAAGTAGTATCAAAAATATTTCTATCAATCATATCAAATAATTTTTGTAATACAACACCACTAGGTAATACTTTTCCATTTATATCACACCATAATTTATGACTTTTTCTCCATCCGTTATTTGCAGGTGCTTCTCCAACTAATAATATTGTCTGATCTTTTTCCAAGAAATACTGTTTCAACATTAGGAAATTTATCAACTAACTTAACACAAGATTTACAAGAATATACTTTTTCATCTACCTGTTTTAATAATACTTTAATTAATTTTGACTTTAGTATGTGATACCTAGTCTTTGTATCATCAGTTAGTATTTTTTATCTATTAATAATTTGATAATTTTTATAGTTTATTTCATGATTAAATTGACTTGAAGTTAAATCTATAATTTTATCTTCTATTAAATTAAAATAATGGCTAATTCCATCCACATGAATTTTACAAATATCTCCACCAAAATAATCATTAATGATTAGAGATGTTATTGCACACATACCAAAACATTTATTTTTATCATTCCATTTGTTTTGAACTTTAAGATAACATAAATCTTTTGAATAACATTCTAACAAAACATTTTGTATATTTTCAATATCCACAATAACACCTAATTTCATTAAGAATCAACTACAAATATTATATCAAATTTATCTTATATTGTCGTTTATTTAAATAGAAAATCATTTAATATTTTCTAATTTATGTTTGTATGATTCTAATAAAAGTAAATATTCTTTTTTCCACTAGTGTTCAAATAACCATTGAATTCCTTCCTTCTTAATAACAACATAATCATTTTTTGAATATTTAACTGAATAGAAAATTGTTTTTGTAATCGATGAACAACAACTGATATAGCACTTTTACTTTTAAGTAGATAATATCTCATAGATACCATAGACATATCATGATATTCATTTTCCATTGGTGGAATTTTTAATTCTTATTCTAATTTTTTAATTTGTTTTTTATAAAAATCGATTTCTAATTCTAAGTAGTGTTTTGATTTATTAAAATAGAATTCTTAAAACAATTAAATACATTCTTCGTTTATAATCATTTCCCTTTTTCCTTTAATATATTTAGAACAAGTCCATATTTCAAGAGGATGTCTCTTTTTTATATAATATGCAATCCGATTTAATTGTTTTCTTGTTAAAAAGAATCTTTTTTCAACTATAGTTCTATACACCCATTTTCTATACATAAAATTTGCTTCTTTCTTTATTCCAATTGCACATATTAAGTAATATTATTTTTAAAACTATCAAGCATGGTGTTTACACAACCATTTTCTTGTTAGGAGGATATCCTTAAAGCCGTTAAAATTAGTCTCCAACGGATCAATTTTTTTCTTAAAATTGATAAGAAATTTAATTATTTTTTTTCAATACTTATTACTGATTTCTTCTAACTTTTCAAACATTTTTTGAATTTCTTTTTCATAATTTTTATTCTTTAATAATACTTCTAATAGAAGAAAACTTGGTATATCTTTTGCGTTTTCTTTAAAATACTCTAATACTTGTGGTACGAATATTTCAAAGAAATAATTGATAAATTTCACCTCCTTTCATACAACAAAAAAGAGCAATTTCTTGCTCTAGTAAAGAATTTATTTTGAAATATTTGGTATTTCAGATCTTGGAATAATTCTTACTTTAACTTTATTCATACCTAATAAATTACATTTTACTAATCTATGCAGACCATCTAAAATTACTAATCTTTCTTTATTTGCCATAACATCAATAGGGTATGATATATCTGAATTCATTATTCTTTCATATTCTAATTTGTATTTTTCTGGATTATTTATTACATCTCTTGGCTTTAAAACATACCACTCATTATTCCAATTCCAAAATGGTACATCAAAATGCCATTCTAATATCTCCGATGCTATTTCTTGAACTGGACACTTTAATTTCCATACATCTTTTTCATCCCAATCAAAATCAAAACCATACTCTAATACACTTTCTGGAATTTTTATTTTGTCTGTCATTTCCCAACTTTTAAAATAAATGCACTCTAAATTATCATTAAATTTTATTTCGTAAATACCATCAAAATTTTCATCATTTTGTTTTAAAGTCCAATGAGCTATAATCATGTTATTGTCTATAGCTAAAATATTTATTTCTATGTTTTGAATATTTTCATCTTTAATATGCTGCCATTCCTCATGAATTTCTTCAAATGAAGTATAGGGTTTCATAAAAGGTGTTTTCTGATAAAAAGTTGTTTTTTTAAATAATGATACAGCGCCATCAATATCTTTTTTAAACCAATAATCTCTTAATTGATTTAACCATTTTTTTGCAAAATTTCTATTCATTTTAATTTCCTTTCGTAACTTTTACTTGATATAAAACCTTTGGTTTTAAATATTCTTCCTCATTTCTAATCATGGAAGTTTCAAAAAAATCAACATTACCTATTATTTTAAAATAATTATTTATATCTTCTTCATCAAAGAATCTTTTTGTATAATCTCCTTCAAAATAAAAGTTTCGTTCAAGTTGTGTACCAACACCTGCACCAAAGTTAAAATCATTAATTGATGCAACTCTAGCTAATAAAATACCATTAGATTTTAAAATTCTCTTAATTTCTTTCATTATATGAATTGTAGTTTCATTATCAAAATAGTGAAGTGATAAATCTGCTATAATGATGGAGTAACTACTATCATTAAATGGAAATTTTTCTAGCATATCTAAATATTTTGTTTTGCTATTTGGAATATTTTGTTCAACATTTTTTAATGCTTCAGTTGAAAAATCACATGATAATACATTAAAACCTTTTTCAATTAAATATAAAGTATCTGCTCCAATCCCACAATCTAAATCTAAAATTTCACTATCCTTGTTTTGATTTAATAAATCCAAATAATCATCTAGCCAATTATCATATACAGGAAGATCACTTCTTTTTTTAGACCAATTATTCCACATATTTACATATCAATTATCATTTTTTATTACTTCTATATTTAAGATATTATGATTGTCTTCAACTATAAACTTTATTTTAAAATTACCAAATTTAAAATAATTTTTGTATTTAGGTTTTAAAAATTCTATTGTTGGGAAAATTTTATTTTGACTTAATAATTCATAAATATTAATCTATATTGAATTGTTTTCTTTAAAAGATTTTGGACATCCTTTGTAACTTTCAGCAATAAATATATCAAAATCGAAAATTCTATTAGGATATTCAATAATTAAATCATCAACTAATTTTTGAGAGGTAATTTCGATTCCTGTTTCTTCTTTGCATTCACGAATAGATGCTTCTTCATTTGTTTCACCATCTTCAATTTTTCCACCAGGAATGTCATAGTAATCTTTTCTTTCATCATTTGTTGAATATCTTATAGCGATAACTTTATCTTTATCAAATATAAAAGTTCTTTTTTCTTACAGGTTTGTTCAAGTATATCACCTCAATACCATTATACATTATTTAAGCCTTTAATGATAGCAGAGTAACACAATTTTTTTGTTCATCTTTTCTTTTTCTCCTTTCTTCGAACGATAAAAAACACAAGAGAGTTTCCCATGTGTAAGATAAAACAATAAAACATATGTATAATTTTCGTGTATTACCATAATACCACATTTTAGGCGGACAGTAAACGGACAGTAAACGGACAAAAAGCAAAAAACAATGCCTCGCAAACCCTTATAAATAAAGGGAAAAATAAAAATTCAAAAAAATTATTTTTTGGCTAATTTTAAAATTACAAATTTTATCATTTCTATAGTAACTGATTTCATAGTTTTTTTATCATATAAAGTAGAATCATTTTCGTAATTAATTAAAACAAAATAATTACTATCATTAATAAAAATAATCTTATGTGGCTCATGAATAGATAAGTTTGTATTTTCAAAATGAATATACTTTCCTGATATAAATTCTGTATTAATTTTGGTAACATCTTTTAATTTTAATATCTT
>CANQFI010000011.1 GCA_947598455.1 uncultured Bacilli bacterium
ATGCTACAATACCATCAAGAGAAGGATTACTTACAATGCTTGCTGGTGGTATGATTCAATATGTTAGAGATCTAGCAATTGGACTTAACATGTACGCAGAACAATTAGAAAAATAATTTTAAAATAAGGAGAGGAAAAAATAATATGGCAAAATTAACAAAAGATGAATTTATAAGTGCTTTAAAAGAAATGACTATTCTTGAAGTTAAAGAATTAGTTGATGCTATGAAAGAAGAATTTGGAGTAGATCCAAGTGCAGTTGCAGTAGCTGCTCCTGTAGCTGGTGGTGCTGACGTTGGTGAAGCTGAATCAGCAACTAAAACAGTTGTATTAAAAGAAGCTGGAGCTACTAAGATGCAAGTAATTAAAATCGTTAAAGAAATTACTGGTCTAGGATTAGTAGAAGCTAAAGGTTTAGTTGACAATGGTGGAAATATTAAGGAAAATATTCCTGCTAGTGAAGCTGAAGAAATTAAAGCACAATTAGAAGAAGCTGGAGCAACTATAGAATTAGTTTAATTATAAATTCTAAAGAAAGTAAGGCTTAGATTATAATACCTTTAAAGATCGCACTAAATAAAAAGAACATAGAAATATGTTTAAATATATTTAGAAAGAACTTTGGAGGTATTTTTTTTCATGGGAAAACCAAAAAATGGACATTAGATCAAAAGATTAAAATTAAAAAAGTAGCAACTATATCAAATTTAAATATTCGAATTAATTAATTTATTTAGTGAGTACTTGAAGATTCTAGTATCTTTACTTACATTTTTTTATTACTTAAAAGTAACTAGTAAAATTAACCTATTTGTATTATAATTAAATAATGATTGGAGGGTTTTTATGAAATTGGGAAATCAAGGATTTGGATTAAAAGAAATGATCATATATACTTGTCTTCTTATTTTATTACTTGTCTTTGTTTCTATTGAAATTAATTCCTTTTATAAAAATTTATCCAATTCAAAAAGTAATGTTAATTCTCAAGATGAAATATTTCAAAATGAAAACATCGAGGAAAATGACGAAAATGATTATAATATAACTAATCCTGATAATACGATAGATTATAATTACTATGAAGAATTAGAAACAAAATTAAGTAGAGCTACTCAAAATTATCTTAATGATAATCCATATAGTTTAGAAAATGAAATATTAACAATCAGTTCTGAAACATTAATTAATTTAGGCTACATTAATACATTATATGCCCAAGATAATAATAGTACATGTAATGGGTATAGCAATGTATACATGCAAGAGGACAGAACTTATGTTATAAACCCTTTCATAACATGTTATAACTATCAAACATCATCTAATACTTAAAGAGGAGTGATAAAATGGCTAGTAGAAATAAATCAACACTAAATAAAATAAAAAAAATATTTAAGGAAGTATTTAAAGAAATAGGTGAGTACTTTAAAAACTTATTTAAAAAGATTAAAGCTTTACCAAATACAGTTAAAATAATTATTGGAGTTTGGCTAATTATCTTTATTATAATTATTGCTTTAATAACAATGACAACTAACAATACTAAAAACTTAAATTTATATCAAAAATATGAACAGACGATTAATGAAGCTGCTTTAAAATATGTTGAAGATAATAACTATTATGCAACAAGAGATAAAAAATTAAAAGTTGATTTAGAAGAACTTAAAGATGCTAAATTAATAACAGATGATAATATTCCAGATAATAGTTGCAAAGGCTATAGTTTAACATATTATGATGATGAAACAGAAACATTTAATTCATCTACTTACATAAACTGCAGTAAATATACATCAACGGACTATTATGATTTTAAATAAAGTTAAAGCAATTTAACTTTTTTTTCTTGACACAATATTCATAAAATGATATATTATTGGTGCGTTTTAAATTGAGGTTCTACCTAGGTGGAACCTAATTTAAAGGATTGTTTGATACACCAGGATGTGTGTATATGAGAGGAGGACATATATGACAACTATTAATCAATTAGTAAGAAAGAACAGAAAAGACAAAACTAAAAAGAGTAAAAGTCCAGTATTAAATATTGGTTTCAATAGTATGGAAAGAAAATCTACTGTTCAAAATAGTCCACAAAAAAGAGGAGTTTGTACTAAAGTTGGTACTCGTACTCCAAAAAAACCTAACTCAGCATTAAGAAAATATGCGCGTGTTAGATTATCAAACGGAAGAGAAGTAGATACTTATATTCCAGGTGAAGGACATAACTTACAAGAACACAGTGTAGTATTAGTACGTGGCGGTCGTGTTAAAGACTTAATCGGTGTTCGTTATCACATTATTCGTGGTACATTAGATACACAAGGAGTTAATAATAGAAAACAAGGTCGTAGTAAATATGGTACAAAAAGACCTAAATAGTTACTTGACTTTTTAATAAATAATTAAGGAAGGAGAGAAATATATGCGTAAAAGACGTGCAGTAAAAAGAGATGTATTACCAGATCCTATATATAATTCAAAGGTAGTTACTAAGCTAATTAACCAAATTATGCAAGATGGTAAAAAAGGTACTGCTGAAAGAATATTATATGAAGCTTTCGATATCGTAAAAGAAAAAACTGGCGAAGAACCAATGGAAGTTTATCAAAAAGCTTTAGAAAATATTAAACCTCTTTTAGAAGTTAAATCTAGAAGAGTTGGGGGTTCAAATGTTCAAGTTCCTATAGAAGTTTCTGATGAAAGAAGTCAAGCATTAGCACTTCGTTGGTTAGTAAATTATGCTAAAACAAGAAATGGAAAAGGAATGGCTATTAATTTAGCAAATGAAATAATGGATGCTGCAAATGGAGTTGGCGGTGCTGTTAAGAAACGTGAAGATACTCACAAAATGGCTGAAGCCAATAAAGCATTTGCTCATTATAGATGGTAGGAGCAAGGTAATATGGCAAGAGATGTTACAATAGATAAAATTCGTAATATTGGTATAATGGCACACATTGATGCTGGTAAAACTACTTTTACAGAAAGAGTTTTATTCCATACTGGTATTACTCATAAAATTGGTGAAACCCATGATGGTGAATCACAAATGGACTGGATGGAACAAGAAAAAGAAAGAGGTATTACAATTACTAGTGCAGCAACTACTGCTCACTGGAAAGGATACCGTTTAAATATTATTGATACTCCAGGACACGTAGACTTTACAGTAGAAGTTCAAAGATCTCTAAGAGTACTTGATGGTGCTATCTGTTTATTAGATGGTAATGCTGGTGTTGAACCACAATCTGAAACAGTTTGGAGACAAGCTACTGAATACAAAGTACCAAGAATGATTTTCGTTAACAAAATGGATAAAATTGGTGCTGACTTCGAATTTAGTTTAGACACAGTTGGTAAAAGATTAGGTGTTAATTATGCTCCTATTCAATGGCCTATTGGAGCTGAATCTGAATTCAATGGAATTATTGACTTAATAACAATGAAAGCTTATCAATTTGATCGTCAAGATCAACATGAAAATTATGTTGAAATTCCAATCCCTGAAAATTTAAAAGATTTAGCTGAAACTAAAAGATTAGAATTAATTGAAAAAGCAGTTGAATTTGATGATGATCTAATGGAAAAATATCTTGATGGTAAAGAACTTACTATTGAAGAAATTAAATCTGCTATTAGAAAAGGTGTTTTAGCTGCTGAATTCTTCCCAGTATTATGTGGTAGTGCCTTATCAAATACTGGTGTTAAATTAGCTTTAGATGCTGTTATTGATTACATGCCAGCTCCAACTGATGTTGAAGCTATTGAATGTACTGATAAAAATGGTAATTTAGTAAAACGTCATCCTAATGACAATGAACCATTTACTGCAATGGCATTCAAAATTATGACAGACCCATTCGTTGGTCGTCTAGCATTCTTTAGAGTTTATAGTGGACACTTAACAAGTGGCTCATATATCTTAAATAGTACTAAAGATGTTAAAGAAAGAGTTGGACGTATCTTACAGATGCATGCTAACCAAAGAAAAGAAATTACTGAAGTATGGACAGGTGAAATCGCTGCTTTAGTTGGTTTAAAAAATACTACTACAGCTGATACACTTTGTGATGAAAAGAGTCCAGTAATTATGAATGGTATGGAATTCCCAGAACCAGTTATCGATGAAGCTATTGAACCAAAATCAAAAGCTGATCAAGATAAATTAGGTATTGCTTTACAAAAGCTTGCTGAAGAAGACCCAACATTCAAATATAGAACTGATCCTGAAACTGGTCAAACAGTTATTAGTGGTATGGGTGAATTACACTTAGAAGTTCTAGTTAGAAGAATGAAAGATGAATTTAGTGTCGATGCTAATATTGGACGTCCACAAGTTGCTTATCGTGAAACATTAACTCAAATGGGTGAATGTGAAGGTAAGTATATTAAACAATCTGGTGGTCGTGGACAATATGGTCATGTTTGGGTTAGATTTGAACCTAACAAAGACAAAGGTTATGAATTCGTTGATGCAATCGTTGGTGGTGTTGTTCCTCGTGAATATATTCCAGTAACTGATAAAGGATTACAAGAAGCTATGGCCGGTGGTATACTTGCTGGTTATCCAATGGTTGATGTTAAAGCTACATTATATGACGGTTCATACCATGATGTCGATTCATCAGAAATGGCTTTCAAAATTGCTGCTAGTTTAGCGTTAAAAGAAGCTTTAAATAAATGTAAACCAGTTCTTCTAGAACCTATTATGAAAGTTGAAGTAGTAGTTCCTGAAGAATATATGGGAAATGTAATGGGTGACTTAACTAGTAGACGTGGTCGTCCACTAGGTCAAGAATCACGTGGTAATGCCCTTAAGATTGATGCAATGGTTCCATTATCTGAAATGTTTGGATATGCAACTACATTAAGATCAAATTCTCAAGGACGTGGTAACTTCACAATGACAATGGATCACTATGAAGAAGTACCAAAATCTATCGCTGATGAGATAATAAAGAAAAACAGCGCTCAATAAAAATAATACTTGAAAAAAACTCAAGCATTAGATAAAATATGTATGTATATATAAAAGGAGGAAATATTTTATGGCAAAAGAAAAATTTGACCGTTCAAAACCACATGTTAATATTGGTACTATTGGACACGTTGACCATGGTAAAACAACATTAACAGCTGCAATTACAAAATATTTTGGTGAATTCGTTGATTATGCTGATATCGATAAAGCACCAGAAGAAAGAGAAAGAGGTATTACAATTAATACTGCTCACGTTGAGTATCAAACTGAAACACGTCACTATGCTCACGTAGATTGCCCAGGCCATGCTGACTATGTTAAAAACATGATTACAGGTGCTGCACAAATGGATGGAGCTATCTTAGTTGTATCAGCTGCAGATGGACCAATGCCTCAAACTCGTGAACATATTTTACTTGCTAGACAAGTTGGTGTTCCTAAAATTGTTGTATTCATGAACAAATGCGACCAAGTTGATGATCCTGAATTATTAGACTTAGTTGAAATGGAAATTCGTGAATTATTAAATGAATATGAATTTGATGGCGACAATTGTCCTATTATTAGAGGTTCTGCTCTTAAAGCACTTGAAGGAAACCCTTCAGATGTTCAAGCTATTAAAGACTTAATGGCTGCAGTTGATTCATATATTGATTTACCAGTTCGTGACACAGACAAACCATTCTTAATGAGTATTGAAGATGTATTTACAATCTCTGGACGTGGTACAGTTGTTACTGGACGTGTTGAACGTGGTGAATTAAAACTTAATGACGAAGTTGAAATCGTTGGTTTAAGACCAACTCAAAAAACAGTTGTTACTGGTATTGAAATGTTTAGAAAACAACTTGACTCAGCTATCGCTGGTGACAATGCTGGTGCATTACTTCGTGGTATTTCAAGAGACCAAGTTGAAAGAGGACAAGTTCTAGCTAAACCTGGATCTGTTACTCCACATCATAAATTCAAAGGTTCAGTTTATATTCTAAGTAAAGAAGAAGGTGGACGTCATACTCCATTCTTCGCAAACTACAGACCACAATTCTATTTCAGAACTACTGACGTTACTGGTGTTATTACACTTCCAGAAAATACTGAAATGGTAATGCCTGGTGATAATGTAGACATGACTGTAGAATTAATCAGCCCAGTTGCACTTGAAAATGGTACTAAATTCTCTATTCGTGAAGGTGGACGTACTGTTGGTGCTGGTATGGTTACTGAAATCATTGAATAATTAAAAAATGATTATGAAAAAGTGAATTAATTTTCACTTTTTTTTATACTTAAAACAAGATATAATAAAAAATAGGTGATAAATATGGAAGAAGAAAAGAAAAAAAACAAAACAACTAAAACATCTAAATCTTCTTCTGTAAAAAAAACTACGTCTAAAACTACAAAATCTAAAAAAAATGAAAAAGAAAATAAGACAACAGATGCTCCTAAGAAATCAACTACAAAAAAAGCAACAACTAAAAAAGCATTACTAGAAACACCAGTCGAAGAAACAACTACTAAAAAAATAACTACTAAGAAAACTACTGCTAAAAAAGATTCAACTAAACCTTCTAAAAAGACTAATAAAAAAATTCAAGAAGAACCACCACAAATAGAAGAAATAGTATCTACTTCTAAAAAGACTAAAAAATCAACGTCAACTAAGAAATCAACAACTAAAACAACATCAACAAAAAAAGTAGCAGCTAAAAAAGCATTACCAGAAACATCAGCCGAAGAAACAACAGCCAAAGAAAAAACTAGTCAAGAAGAACCACCAATTTCTAAAAAGGAAAAATCCTCATCAAAAAAGTCAACAACAACCAAAAAGAAAACAAAAACAACAGAGACAAAAACTAGCAATGAAAAAGAAGAATCGATAACTAAACCGAAAACTAAAAAGACTTCTAAAAAAACAGCTTCTTCTGAAGAAAATTTACAACCAAAAACCACAATAAAAGAGCCACCAAAAAAAGAAGAAGATTTAATCATTACTCGTCAATTAGACATCAATTTAGAAGATTATACCTATAATCAAGAAGGCTTAGTTAAAAAAGTTAAAACTATTTTAGAAAAAGAAAACGATGAAAATACTAGAAATAATTTGGAAGATCCCTTAGAAGGTGAGGAATTATTTCAAGATATATTTAAAGCCAATAAAAATATTTTCACTAAAGTTCATAAAAAAATAAAAGATAAATATCAAAAAGCTCAAATTAAAACACCTGAAGAAATTGCTGCTAAACAAGCTTTAAAAGAAGCCAAAGAAAAAGAATTGGCCCAAAAAAAGGCAGCTAAACAAAAACAACAAGAAGATAGGGAAATCCTTAAGCAAAATAAACTTGCGCAAAAAGAATTAGAACTTCAAAAAAAGTTAGAAAACGAAAATATTAAAAAACAACAAGAAACTCTAAAACGTGAAGAGGTTCTTAAACAAAAAGAGGAACTAAAAAAGCAGAAAGAATTAAAACGCCAAGAAATTCTTCAAAAACAAGAAACCGAAAAACAGCAGAAAGCTCTTCAAAAGCGAGAAAAGCAAAAGCAAAAAGAAACTGAAAAACAAAAGAAAAAAGAAGCTAAAAGACGAAAAGTAGTTGACATTTCTAAAAATTTCCAAGATCTATCTAAAGATGAAAAAACTGAAGAACCAGAAAAAACTTTTCAAACTAGAGAAGACAAGTATAAAAATATTGTTTTAAAAAAACAACAAGAACTAGAAAAACAAGAAAAGTTAAGAAAGGAATTATTTGAAAATACCTTATTAAAAGATATTCCGTCTTCTAAAAATAAAAAAGTCAAAAAAAAGAAGAGCAGTATGTCATTCATTTTAATAATCTTAATTTTTATTTTAGGATTTAGTATTATTGCTTTAAACATCTTTGATAAAAAATCATCTGCCTTATCACAAGACAATGATTCTTCTCCTAATGAGCAAATTCTTAAACAAGAAGAACAGGAAAAGAAAGAACAAGAATTATTAAACTCATATAACGAATGTCTAAATACTCCACCTGACAATGAAGAATATAGTGAAGAATTAAAACAAAAGATAATTGACTTAGGTGACTACATTAAAAATAATTATAAAGCAAGTATTAAATATGTAGATTTAACACTAGGTTATAATTATGAATATAATGCAAATACTAGTTATTATGCTGCAAGCACTATTAAACTTGTCGACGCATTATATATTTATAGTAAAGCTAGCACAGGCGAAATAAACTTAGATGATACGATGACATATACTAAAAAGTATTCTGTATCACCAAGTAAAGCTATGAAAAAAATAAGCATTGGTACTAAAGTAACCATTAGAGATCTAGTTAAATATGCTGTTGAAGTAAGTGATAATTCAGCTCATTTAATGCTAGTAGATTATATAGGTTATAGTAATTTAAAAGAATATGGTGAGTCTTTAGGAGCAACCTCAATTTTAGATGGAACAGATAAATATGGCTATATTACAGTTAATGATGCTATTATTTATCTTAAAGCTCTAAATGAATTTATTAATAATAACTATGAACTAGGAGCAGAACTTCAAAGTTTCTTCTTAAATGCCGAACAAAATGATTTAGAATTAATTGATTTAGGTATTAAAGCTGCACATAAATATGGTGAATATGGTTCTGTTTATCATGATATTGGAATAGTCTATGATTCTCATCCTTACGTTGTAGCTATTTTAACTAAAGAAGGAAATAGTAAAAACTTTGAGGATAAAGTCAAAGATATTAACAGCCATCTTTATGAATTACATCAAGCTTTTTATACCAATCATCAAAATGCTTGTAAAATAAAAGTATATGGTAAATAAAAAAAGTATTAATTTTCATTTACATTAATACTTTTTTCTTTTCTTTTAAATTCTTTAGCTAGTTGACCACTTTGTTCCATACTCTTATATAAACCATCATTAACTATATAGTCAAATTCCCCGATATTTTCAAAAGCCATTGGATTAAAACCTAATTTAAATTCATCTAATCCTTTATATGGATTATCTTTATTAAAGTCTCCTGTAATACCATTTAAATCCATAAAATCAAAATCTTTTTTATAATATTCTATTAATTTATAATGTAAGAAATAATTAGGGCAAAATCTTTTAAATTCTTGATCAAAACCACTTATTAATATATTAACTCTATTTTTATACTTAATTGTAATAGCTCCTGCTATATAAGCTTCTTTAGCTTGTGCTAAATAATTTGTCGTAATAGCTAAAGTTTCATTACATGCATTTAATGCATTATCTGAATCTAACTTTCTTCTTAAATTTTCTTCAGAAGGATTTTTCATTACTTTCTCAACTAATTTATTATTTTTTTCTAATTCTTCTTCAAAACGTTCTCTTAAATTAATTAAACAATCTTCAAAATTAATTTTAACTAAGAAAATATCAATTTCATCTTTCTTAGCAAAAGCATTATAATAATTATAATAATGTTCAATAGGATGGTCTTTTTTCTTTTTTATAAATTGATATAATATTTCAATATCATCTCTTGTTCCTTTTATTAAATAAAGACCATTTCTAATACTTTTATTAATTTTATTTCGTGTATTTTTAGATACTGTTCTTAAATTAGTCTTTTTTAATATTTGAATAGCATTATATTTCGGTATTTTAGTCTCAAACCTTTTATTACCCTCTAATTTTCGAAAATTTAAATTAAGTAAAGTATTTTCAATTATTTGATTTTTATTATAAGTTATATCTTTTTTTTCATAGTTTATTGTTCCAATAGATATTTCAGGATTAATTTTAATAAAAGCAAAATTTTTTTTATAATAATATTTTTTTAGTTGTTTAGTAAATTCTTCGATCAAACTAGGATTATAGTAATCTATCAAAAAACCTTTAGGAGCATAGCCGTATCTATTAAACATTCCTAATCTTTTTGAAAGTATTAAAGATGCCGCATGTATATTTCCATCATCATCAACAAGTCCTAACAAATCATAATCATAACCTTGTTCAGCCATCATTAAAGCATAACTAGAGCTTTGGTGGTAACTACTTAAAGGATGATTAAAAGAATAATTATCAAACTCAAAAATAGATAAACTTTTTAATTTCATACTGCACCCCTTTCAAAATAAGAAGATATTATATCACATCTAAAAAATATTGCAATATATTTATTTATGTTTTAAAATTATACTAGAGGTGTAATCATATGAATAAGGTCAATAAAAGAATGCAAAATTTAATGTTAAGTTCTTTTACATTAGTAATAATAGATATAATTGCTGGTCTTGCTTTTATAATGGGAGAAAAATTTAAATTACCAACAAATGTTATTATTTTATCTTCACTTTTACTTGTTCATGGCTTATTTTATATAATTAGATATTTATATGATGGCCTTGGTAAAAAAGTTTTTGCTATTGATTTAATAATAGGAATAGTAAGTATGATACTTGGTATTTTTACATATATATACTTAATGAACGATACAACAAAAGTCTTAAGTATGATGGGACCTATCTTAGGTATATGGTTAATTACCTTAGCTATTGAAAAATTATATTTTGGTATTAAGTTTGCTAAATCTCAAGAAGAAATATATCCATTAATTTGTTTTATGGGCGCTTTAATTTGTTTAATGGGAATCTTAGTAATCTTTAATCCTTTTAATGCTTTTATGTTAATTACTAGATTAATGGGATTATTTATCATATGTACAGGATTACTTGATGGTATGACATCATCGTTATTTAGAAAAAGATCTAAAGAAATATTAAAACTATTTAAATAAGACCAAAAGGTCTTTTTTTCTTGATTTATTAATAAATATATGATAAATTATAAAACAGAACGGAAGTGATTGTATGGAAATAGCACTTTTAATTGTATCAATATTATTAATAGCAATCGTTTTATTACAAAGCAATAAAGCTAGCGATTCTAGTCAAATTATCTCAGGAGGTAATGATATTCTATTCCAAAATCAAAAAGAAAGAGGTTTAGAATTAGTAATTACGAGATTAACAATTATTTTAGGAGCATTATTCTTTATAATATCATTTATAATGTTTATACAATAGTCCGTTAAGGACTCTTTTTTTTGCTATTAATTTAATACAAAATATGGTATATTTAATAATAGATAACTAGTGAATAAAAAGAGAGTTTAAGGTGATAAAATGAAAGAGCAAATCTTAGAAGTTCTTAAAGATGTTCATACAGCTAAAGAAGCAATTGAAATAAATGATATGTTAGGTTTAAAAAGTTCTAGCGAATATCGTGAATTACAAGAAGCTTTAAACGAATTGGTTGATGAATACTTAGTTTTTTACACTAAAAAAGGTAAATACATTCTTTTAAAAAACTGTCCTGGTTTAAAGATTGGTCGTTTATCTGTAAGTAAAAAAGGTTTTGGCTTTATTATTTTAGACAAGGAAGATGACATTTATGTTTCTGAAAAAAATATGAATGGAGCTATTGACGATGATGTCGTTTTAGCTGAAGTTTTTCCATCTGGTGTAAGAAAAGAAGCCAAAGTTATAAGAATAATAAAAAGAGAATTACAAAATTTAGTTGGTGAAGTCGAATTTGAAGAAGAGGGCGATGCTTTCATTAAATTAGATGATGATAAAAAAGACTTAACAATTATCTTAACCCCAGAATCAGCTAAAGACTGTGTTGCTGGTCATAAAGTTTTAGTAAAAGTTATTAAAGAAGTTAATAAACATAAATATATTGCTGAAGTAGTTAAAATAATCGGTCATAAAGATGATCCTGGTACTGATATATTAAGTATTGCTTATAAACATGGTATTTATGAAGACTTTGGCGAAGAAGTCGAAAAAGAACTATTAGATATACCAAGCGAAGTAGATCCTAAAGAATTTGCTGGTCGTCGTGATTTAACAGATCAAGTAATTTTCACAATTGATGGAGATGATACTAAAGATATCGATGATGCTATTAGTATTAAAAAGTTAGATAATGGTAATTATGAATTAGGTGTCCATATTGCTGATGTCTCTAACTATGTTAAAGAAAATACTGCTCTAGGCGACGCTGCTTATGAAAGAGGAACATCTTCTTATTTAGCTGATACCGTTATTCCTATGCTCCCACACAAATTATCCAATGGTATTTGTTCATTAAATGAAGGAGCAATAAGACTAACAATGTCTTGTGTAATGGAAATAGATAACAAAGGTAAAATCGTTACTTATGATATCTTTCCAAGTTATATAAAGAGTCGTAAGAAGATGACTTATAAAAAAGTTAATGATATTATCGTAAGAAATATTGTTGCCGAAGATTATGCGGAGTTTGCTGATGACTTAAGAATGATGAATGATTTACATCATATTTTAAGAAAAGAACATATGAGTCGTGGTTATATTAGTTTTGATCTTGATGAAGCTAAAGTAGTTCAAGATGAAAATGGTAAAGCCATTGATATTGTTAAGCGTATCCGCGAAGAAGGCGAAATGCTAATTGAAGATTTTATGATTGCTGCTAACGAAACCGTTGCTACTCATATTTATAATATGGACTTACCATTTATCTATCGTGTCCATGATCTTCCTAAACCAGAAAAAATCGAAGAATTTAAAACTATGGTCAATATTTTAGGCTATAAATTAACTGGTAATATTAATGAATTAACTCCTAAATCAATGGATAATATCTTAAATCAATTAAGAGATAAAAAAGAATTTGAAATACTATCAAGTTTACTTTTAAGAAGTATGCGTAAAGCAGAATATAGTAAAGATAATATAGGTCACTTTGGTCTAGCTAGTCGTGCTTATACTCATTTTACAAGTCCTATTAGAAGATATCCTGATTTAGTAGTACATCGTTTATTAAAAACATATTTAATTGAGCATGATATGTCTATGACAACTATTCAAACTCTAGATAATAATTTAGTTGAAATAGCCGCTCATTCGTCTGAACGTGAAGTTGCATCTGTCGATGCTGAGCGTGATGTCTTCGATATGAAAGTTGCTGAATACATGGAAGATCACATTGGTGAAGAATATGATGGTATAATAAATACAATTACTAATTTTGGTTTCTTTGTCGAATTACCTAATATGGTTGAAGGCTTAGTTCATGTCCAAACTTTAAAAGGTGATTATTTTACATATATACCAGAATTATTAGCAATGATAGGTAAATCTACTAAAAAGACCTATCGTTTGGGGGATAAAGTAAGAGTCAAATGCGTTGCCGCATCTAAAGAAAATTCAATGGTTGACTTTGAATTAGTAAAGGTTGATGAAAATGGAGATAAAAAACAAGAAAGCTAATTTTGATTATTATATTGAAGAAAGTATTGAATGTGGAATTGAACTTAAAGGTACGGAAATAAAATCTTTAAGAAGAGGTTCTGGCAATTTAAAAGATACTTTTGCTCTTATTCGTAACAATGAAGTATATCTACTTAATATGTATATTGCTAAATACGAAGAAGGCAATCGATTTAATCATGATGAAAGAAGAACAAGAAAATTATTATTACACAAAAATGAAATAAAGAAATTAAAAGAAAAAGTTGATCGCGAAGGTTATAGTTTAGTACCCTTAAAGGCCTATTTAGTTAAAAATAAAGTTAAAATCCTATTAGGAGTAGGTCGTGGTAAAAAACTTTATGATAAGCGTGAAACTATCAAAGAACGTGATTTACAAAGAGAAGCACAAAGAATGAGGTAGGTGAGTTATATGAAGAAGTATATATCATTCCTATTTGTTATGCTTCTTTTTCTTATAATAAAATGCAATGCTAAGACTATCGCCCCTGTCGATATAACTAAAATGAGTATTACTGATTTAAGTAATGCTTTAGATAAAGGTTATTTAACAAGTGAACAATTAGTTAATCTTTATTTAGAAAGAATTGAAGCTTATAATGATCAGTTTAATGCAATAAATCAACTAAATGAACATGCCATAGAGCAAGCTAAAAAGTTAGATGAAGAAAGAGCCAATGGTCAAGTTCGTAGTGCTTTACATGGTATTCCTCTTTTAGTAAAATGCAATATCGATGTTTATGGAATGCCCACTACTGGTGGAACAAAATCATTATTAGATAACTATCCAAAAGAAAATGCTTTTGCTGTTCAAAAATTAATTGATGCCGGCGCTATTATTTTAGGTTCTACTAATATGAGCGAACTTGCTTTTTCAGCTCGTGATTCCCATAGCTCTTATGGCTATGTAAAAAATGTCTTTAATAATCAGTATACTCCATATGGTAGTAGTGGTGGTTCCGCTGTTGGTGTTAAAGCTGCTTTTGCTGCCGCTGCTTTAGGTACTGATACCAACTCATCAGTAAGACTTCCCGCTTCTGCTGCCGGCTTAGTAGGTATAAGACCAACATTCGGTTTAGTAAGCCGTAGTGGTGTCATACCTTACGATGTTAATCGTGATACCGTTGGTGTAATAAGTAACACAGTGTCTGATAACGCCCTAATATTATCAATAATAGCTGGTGTTGATCAAAATGATTCCGTCACTAGTTCAGCTCCTGGTTTTAGCTTAAATAGTAAAAGCTTTAGCTTAAAAGATATTAATATTGGAATACCAACTCAATATTTAAAAGGTTCAGGAAATAGTGGTAGTGTTACAAGCAGTACTGATGAAGAGATATATAATATAGCTACTAAAGCTATTGCTAATCTAGAAAAAGCTGGAGCTAATATTATTTATTTAGACAACTTTGTTAAAAGCTCTAACATAACTATTGCTAGTTCAACTCAATCAGGTATTACAATGTGTGATGGAATTAATTCCTATCTTAAAGGTACTACTGGAACAATTAGGAGTTTTAAAGATCTAGTTTATTCTGATGGTCATATACAAACTTTAAAAAGCTATTTATCAGGTTGTGGAACAGGTAATAAAAATATAGAAGAAATAAATAGTAAAAAAAGTGTCTACCGTGAATATGTTGATAATTACTTTACAGAAAACAAATTAGACATAATTATATATCCAACATTAAAAAATACACCTGGTGAATATAACTCTGGTAAAGCTAATATTAGTCCAGGTAGTAGCCTTGGTAGTGTTATCGGCTATCCCTCTATAACTATCCCAATGGGATATGACAGTAATGGTTTTGCTTATGGCCTAGAATTTTTTAGTACTAAAAATAGTGAAGAATTGTTGTATAATATAGGTATAGAATTTGAAAAAGTCAACGATAATAGAGTAGATACTTCTCCTTTAACTCCGCCATTGTATGAAGTTTCTAGTGAGGTAACTGAACTTATTACAAAATATGAAAACACATTAGTTTTAAATAGCGATAACGAAAAAATAATTGATTGGCTTGCTGATGTTAAAACATATTTTAAAAATTATAATGATTATGATAACCCAACTAATGAAGCTGAAAAATTATTGCAAAGTTATAACGATGAGAATATAGAAAATATTTATAGTAAAAAATTAGATTTATTTGGTGATGTAGATATAACAAGATTATTTGTCTATGTATTATTTGGTTTAATTACGGGAATAATTATTGTTGTTTTCTTTAATGAATTTTTTGAAAGAAATTGAGGTGCAGTATGAAAAAAACAAAAACTAAAAAAAGAAAAGTAAAAAAAAGTATTAAAATTATAATATTTATCATCCTATTAACTATAGTAGGAACTTTGGTCTATACCAATAAAGATCGTCTTTTTAAAAAAGGTAATCAAGAAACTCCTAATACTCCTAATATTATTGATGGCCAAAAAGATTTGCAAGTAATAGATCCAAAATCAAATACAAGACCAGTTGCCGTAATGATAAATAACTTAGCTACAGCTAGAAAATACCATTCAGGTTTACAAGAAGCCTATTTAGTATATGAAATAATTGTTGAAGGTGGTATAAGTCGTTATATGGCTCTTTACAAAGATGCCAATATTGATAGTATTGGTTCAATAAGAAGTTCTAGAGCATATTTTCTAGATTATGTTTTAGAAAATGATGCCATCTATGTTCACTGGGGAGGAAGTCCTGGTGCTCTAGACGATATTTCAACATTAGGAATCAATAATATTAATGGTATTTCTTATGAAACTAAATATTTTTATCGTAATAATGATCTTAATGTATCATCAGAACATACTGGTTATACAACATCCGAACTAATTAATAAAGGTATCAAAGAATTAGGATATCGTAATACTACCTCAAAAGAATTATTACTAAATTATACAACAGAAGAAAATGATCTTAGTAAAATAGAAGACTCTAAAGTAGCCAACAATATTGAAATTCCATATTCTAACTACGTAACTACAAGCTATGTATATGATAGTACAAATAAAGTATATAAAAGATATGTAAATGACGAAGAACACAAAGATTATGTTACTAAAAAACAATATACAGTTAAAAATATTATTACTTATAAAGTATCAAATTCAACTATAAGTAATGATGATAAAGGACGTCAAGAACTTGACAATATTGGTCATGGTCAAGGATATTACATAAGTGAAGGCTATGCCGTCCCAATTACATGGGAGAAAAAAACTCGTAGTTCTCAAACAGTCTATAAATATTTAAATGGTGAAGAAATTAAAGTAAATGATGGAAATACCTTTATTCAAATTCAGCCTTCATCTCAAACCTTATCAATTAAAGAATAAAAAAGAACTAATAAGTTCTTTTTTATTTAGGTTGTTTTTTTATCATAATATTTGATATAATAAATATCGTAAAGAGGAGGGGAAGAAAAGAATGACTTTATCTTCTGTGTGGTCAATATTTACAAAACTTATCGACATATGCGTTGTTTGGTGTATGGCGTATTATATATTAAAAAATGTTAAAAATAATGTAAAAATGCTTTTAATTGTTAAAGGTGTTATCATTATTTTAGCAGTAAAAATTTTAAGTGATTTATTAAATTTGTATACTGTAGGATATATCCTTACTTATGTATTTGAATGGGGACCTATCGCTGTAATTGTTTTATTTCAACCAGAAATTAGAAGTTTCCTAGAATCTATTGGACGTACTAAATTATTAGGTCGTCATAAAATTCTTACTGTTGAAGAAAGAGAACGCGTTGTCTATGAAATTATGGATGCTATTGATTATTTACGTAAGAATAAAATCGGTGCTTTAATCGTCATTGAAAGAGATGTTTCTCTACAAGAATATATTAATCCAGCAACTAAAATATATGCAGATTTAACAAGCCCATTATTAGGAACAATTTTCTTTCCTAACAGCCCACTACATGATGGTGGAGTAATTGTTCAAGGAGATAAAATAACATGTGCTGGTGCTGTTTTTAAAACTAGCATGGATCCTAATTTAAATAAAAAATTAGGAACTCGTCATAGAGCAGCCTTAGGTATTGCTGAAGAAAGTGATGCTGTAGCTTTAATTGTTTCTGAAGAGACAGGCAAGATAAGTATCGCTGTTGATCATGAAATTCATTATAACTTAAGTTTAGATGAATTTAGAATGATGTTAGTAGAAGAATTAAAACCAAAAACTGAGATATTCTATGATGCTGACGGAACAGAAAGCGAAGGTGATAATGATGAAAAATAATAAGATTATTAACGCCTTTAAAAGTATATTCAAAGGTATATATAAAGTAATAGATAAAATACTTATAACTCCAATTAGTACAATTGTATATAAAATAAGCAGTAAATTAGGCAAAGAAAGTAAAATAGAAAAATTATTAAACAAACCTAATATGCTAGTTTATATTTCTTTAATTTTTGCTATTTTATTATTTTGGTTAGTTGATTCACAATCATCATTGTTTGTTAATCAAGATGCCGAAATCTTAACTGGTATCCCAGTTAGAGTTCAATATAATAGTAGTGCTTATGTTATAGAAGGAGTCCCAGATACTGTTGATGTTACATTAATTGGTAAAAAAAGCCAATTATATTTAGCACGTCAACTAGGTGAAAAAGAAGTAGTCCTAGATTTAAATGACTATCATGCAAGCGATGAAGCCGTAAGAGTTAAACTATCTTATAAAAAACCAATTAAAAATTTGGAATACAAAATAGATCCAGGTTATGTTTCTGTAGTTATAAAAGAAAAAGTTAGTGATAATAAAACAATAACTTATGATTTACTTAATCAAGATGCTTTAGATCCAAAACTAAGTGTTAAATCAGTAACTTTATCTAAATCTGATGTTATAGTAAGAGGATCACAAGATACTTTAAATAAAATAGCTACTATTAAAGCCTTAATAGATTTAAGCAATGAAGATTTTACTAAAGCTGGAACTTACAATGTTGATAATTTAACATTAGTTGCTTATGGTAGTGATGGTACAATTGTCGGTAATGTTGAAATGGTTGCAACTAATATTTCTGCTAAAGTTGAATTAGATTCTTATTCTAAACGTGTTCCTGTTAGAATTCAAACTACTGGAAGTTTAGTAGAAGGAAAAGCTATATCATCAATTACCATCAATGGTACTAATGCCAGTGATTTTGAAACAACTATTTATGGCGATGAAACATCTCTAGAAAAAATAAATGAAATAGTTGTCACAATAGACGTTGATAAACAAGGTAATAATGGTTCTAAAAAATCAAATGTTACCTTACCAAAACCATCTGGTGTAAGAAGTATCAGTGATGAATCTGTAAGTATTGTTCTAAACTTTGGTGACGCTAAACAACGAACCATCCGTCTAGAAGGTATTTCACCGCGTAATTTACCAAATGGCTTAACAGCTCAACTTGCTAATGAAGACGATAAATATGTTGAAATTCAAGTAATTGGTGTTGAATCAGTCATTAATGATTTAGACGAAAATTCAACGGATATTAAAGCATATGTCGATTTAACTGGTAAGACAGCCGGTCGCTATACAGTTGATGTAATGGTTGAAGGAACCGATTCTAGATTACAATACATTGTAACCAAAAAAGTAGAAATTGTTTTAACCAACTCATAAAAATAAAATGACTCATTATTCATGAGTCATTTTTTCTTCAAAAAAGTACGCAATACTTATTAATGAAGCAATACCTATAATAATATAGATAAGATTATTAATCATAGTGCTTTTAATTAGTAAGGTAACTAAATTTATGTTAAAAATACCAATTAAGCCCCAGTTTAAAGCTCCAACTATCGTTAAAGCAAGAGCTATTTTCTTAATTATTTCCATATAAAACCTTCCTTTTCTATTTATAGTATTGAACATAATTTATATTTTATGTATGAATATTTATTATTTTAAATAATATTATTAATTAGAAAAGGTTGGTGTTATGAAAAAAATTTTATTGTTGTTTGTAAGTATTTTGTTATTAACAGGCTGTGGTAAGGTTGATAAAGATAAACTAATTAAAAATTTCAAAAATGAAGTAGAAAGTGCTAAATCATATACTTTAGATAGTAAAATGGAAATATACAATGCTGAAGATACATTTGAATACGACATCAAAGTTTCTTATATGGATGGAGATTATTTTAAAGTTGACATGTTAAACACATTAAGTAACCATGAACAAATTATTTTGCGTAATGGTGACGAAGTATATGTCGTTACACCTAGCTTAAATAAAAGTTATAAATTTGTAAGTGAATGGCCATATAATAGTAGTCAATCATATATTTTAAATTCTTTAGTAAAAGATCTTGATGCTGACGAAGAAATTGAATTTAATAAAGAAGAAGATGGATATTCATTAATAGTTGATGTAGATTATCCAAATAATGCTAATTTGAAATATGAAAAAATATATTTTGATAAAAATATGAATTTAAAAACAGTAAGTGTTTATGATGACGAAGATATTATATCATTAAAAGTTGAATTTAATAAAATAGATTATAAAGCTAATCTTAAAGAAGAGGATTTTAGTGTGGATAACTTAGTTGATGAAAATTGTTGTAACAATGTAGATGATGAAGATGAAGAAAGTAATACGGAAACAAATATTAACGAAGAGGAAACAGCTTCTTTAAAAGATATTATTTATCCTTTATATGTACCTACTAATACATTCTTAAAAAGCAAAGAAACAGTTAATACTGAAAATGGCGAAAGAGTAATATTAACATTTAATGGTGACAAAAATTTTGTGATCATTGAAGAAGCTAGTAAAGTTTACGATGACTTTGAAATAATTCCAGTTTATGGAGATCCAACTATGCTAAGTAATACCATCGGTGCTTTAAGTACTAACTCTTTATCATGGTCAGTCGGTAATATAGACTATTATTTGGCAAGCAATGATTTAAGCACCTCAGAAATATTAACAATTGCTGATTCTTTAAATCAAACAGTTTTAGTTGAAAAATAATGAATAAGTTATTATAATAAATACCATTATAACTATGTAATTCCAACATTTATTTGCTTTGGTTACTAAATGTGTTATAATTGAGACAAGGTGGTTTAAATGGAAAAAAAGAAAAATGAAGTAAAGAAAAAAACAGCATCTAAAACTGATAAAGTAGATAAAAAGGTTACAGAAGTAACCAAAAAAGAAAAAAATATAGATAAATCAAAATCTAAAAAAGTAAACAAAATTCAATTTGAAACAACAGAACAAGCCGAAGTAAAGAAATTCTTTATTGTTATTATTGTTGTATTACTTTGTGTTGGAGGAATTTACTTATTTACAAGAGCATTTGTATCAAAGGATTTATTTAAAAAAGATGAACCTGTTACTGAAGAAATTCAAGATGGTGCCTTTAATGATGAAGTTGCCATAATGGGTCAAATATTTAATCGCCCATATGAAGATTATTATGTAATTATTTATGACCAAACTGAAGGTAAAAACGTTGGGGATATGTCTAACATCGTTTACAATTATTCTCAAAAAGAAGACGAAAAGAAGCTTCATATGTATTCTGTAGATTTATCTAATGAGTTAAATAAATCATATTATGATAAGGATAACGAAAATACTTCTGCTAAAACTCTAAAAGATATGAAAGTCGGCGATAATACATTGTTAAGAATTAAGAAAAACAAAAAAACGGGAAATCTTGAAGTTTCAAAATATATAACAGATATTGATGCAATGAAAAAAGAATTAGGTATTGAAGAAACAGATAAATAATATTTGTTAAAAAAAATTTGATTAAAGTTTGATTTTAGTATCAAACTTTTTTCTATTATGATATCATTTTAAATAGAAGGTGACTTTATGAAAAAAGAACAAGAAAAAGAAAAAAAGTTAACAAAAAAACAAAATGAATTAAATAAAAATCAAAAAAAAAATAGTCCCAAAAAAGAAGTTACTTTAGATTCTAAAAAAAATAAATTACCAAAAAATTCTAAACAAAAAAAATCATCAAATAATTCAAAATCAAAACCTAAAAAAACGCTAATAGCTGCTGAAAAAGTTAATAAAAAAGATAAGCAAATCAAAGATGGAAAATTTAGAGTCGATATTCTTGATATACTTATCATAGTAGTGTTAACTTCTATTGTATCTTGCGTTCTTACTGGTTTAATATTAAATTATCAATATAAGCAAAACAATTTAAAGAAAGAATTAAATACTGATGAAAATATTAATGAATTTTTAAATACTTATACTGAAATTGTTAATAACTATTATGAAGAAGTAGATGAAAAAGGTATGGTAGAAGCAGCTATATCTGGTATGTTAAATTACCTTGAGGATAATTATTCTATTTACTTGGACAAAGATGAAACTGATGCATTATCAGAAATATTAGATAGTTCTTATGAAGGTATTGGTATAGTAACAATTGGCAATGTTATTTATCAAGTTTATGATAATTCACCTGCTATTGAAGCTGGTTTAAAAGCAAATGATGAAATAATTAAAGTAAATGGTCAAGAAATAAATAGTGATAACTTTGACATAATAGATGAACTAATTTCTAAAAACGAAACAGATACTAATGAAATAATTGTTAAAAGAAAAAATGAAAAATTAACATTTAATGTTGGCAAATCAAAAGTAACAATTCCTGTAACGGCTACCAACACATTTAAAATGAATAACCAAATAATTGGCTATATTTCATTAAGCTCTTTTTCTGAAAAATCATTTGAAGAATTTCAAGAAAAATTAATGGCATTAGAAAATGATGATAAAATCAATTCTTTAATAATCGATCTAAGAAGTAATACAGGCGGATATTTAAATTCAGCCTTTAATATAGCTAGCATTTTTATTGAAAAAGGTAAAACTATATATTCGTTAGAAAATAAAAATAATACAACAACATACAAAGATGAAACTAAAGATAACCGTAACTATAAAATTGTTGTTTTAGTAAATAATCAAACAGCCTCTGCAGCCGAAGTATTAACAGCCGCCTTAAAAGATAGTTATGGTGCAACTATTGTTGGGACATTAACTTATGGTAAAGGTAAAGTTCAAACAACAATGAGTTACGGAGACACAATGATGAAATATACTTCTGCCAAATGGTTGAGGCCTAATGGTGAATGTATTGATGAAATTGGCATAAAACCAGATTATGAAGTCGAAATTGAATATAAAGACAATACAATTTATGATAAACAACTAGATAAAGCAATTGACTTGTTGAAATAAAAGGCACTTTTTAAGTGTCTTTATTTGTTATTTTAAAAAAAATATTATATAATGATTAGCGAAAGCGGGATTTTATGAATGAATTAAAAATCGGAGACAAGCTAAAGATTTACTGCTACAAACATGATGGTACTTTAGAACATACGTCTGATGAAGCCATTGTTTTGGAAAATACAGATGAATATTTAGTATGTGGAAATGGTAGAACTAAAATAACCGAAAAAGATGGACGAAGTCATATGACTAATGAACCAGCTGTACTATTTTTTTATAAAGATCACTGGTTTAACATAATTGGACAGCTAAAAAAATTCGGTTTATTCTATTATTGCAATATTGCATCACCGTATATGATAGATGGTAAATCAATTAAATATATAGATTATGATTTAGATTTGCGAGTATTTCCTGATGGAGGTTTTAGAATATTAGATCGTAACGAATATAATTATCATAAAAAAACAATGCATTACACAGAAGAATTAGATAAAATTTTAAAATCGGAACTTACATACTTAATTGAAAAGAAAAGAGCAGAAAGTGGTCCTTTTGAGCCAGGAATAGTAGATAAATATTATAAATTATACGAAGAAATAAAAAAATATTAAATTTTTTTGTTTTTTTTATTGCATTTACATTTTTTTTGTTATATACTTGAAAAGATGTTTCCGAAAAGTGTAAACATCAAAAAACAAATACTGAAATTATAATATCTTGTCAAGTAAATAAACTTTTTAAAAAAAATGTAAAAAAAAGTTGACAACAAGAAAACGTTTTGGTATATTACAAATGCAACACGAAAAAAAGTTGCAAGAAATGATCTTTGAAAACTAAGTAAAAAAGTCAAATTGAGTAGCTTTGTGATCAAAACTTAAAATT